>JAKISY010000027.1 GCA_021648365.1 Verrucomicrobiales bacterium | reverse complement strand
AAAATAGCCCAGCAGTTGCTGTGACAAAGTATCTGCTTCTGAGACTGAAACGGCCATACTCATAATAACCGCAATTGACCCAGGTCCACTTAGCATTGGCATCGCTAATGGCGTAAAAGCAATTTTATTAGCATCTTGCCCGGATATAGTGGCTTCTTTGGGTTTGCTATCATCTTCAAACAGCATTCTAAATCCAATCACAGCGACAATAAGCCCTCCCGCTATGCGTAATGCATGAAGACTGATACCAAAAAAATTTAAAATCACCGCTCCCAGTAACAAAAAAACAGCTCAGATCACAAACATATAAAACGTTGCGAGTTTTGCAATTTTATTTCTCTGAGCCATTGTCAACTCTGCGGTCATGCCGATAAACAATGGTGCTGTACTAAAAGGGTTAGCGATTGGTATCAATCCAGCAACAACCAATAATACATAATCTGAATACTCAATAATTAAATTCATAATTTTATCTACCCTTGGCACATTGCCCAAACAGCCCTACTACCATTCAAAAATCCCGCCAAACCGAGTGTTTTAACAACCTCAAAGAAAGCAATAACTCATAACACGAAAAAAAACAGAACATAATGAAATTTGCAATGTGCCTCACTCGACATACTGGCATGACTCGCGGACAATTTCAGGACTATTGGAGTCACAATCACGGACCATATTTCATGAAGAATGCCAATATAATGAGAGCAAAAATCAAGAGATTCCATGGAAGCTCGCAGTGGATCGGTTGAGGATCAGGCTAAGCTAAATTATAGTAAAGTTTTCGACACTGTTGTTTAACAACTCCCATTTATTTCAGTCTTCTTTCATGGCTAGAGCAGTTTCATCGTGCGAGAATTAATAATTCATCATTAAAAATCAACCATTATCAAACAAACCTCTTTTCTAAACAGTCGCTCGTGATCCAAACCCAGCAAGTGCAAAATCGTAGCGTGCCAATCATGAATGTGCATTTTATTCTCCACCAATTCATACCCATGTATATGTTCGTTCCCCCCCTCGCCCAGCGCTCCATAGGATTTTACTCTTCCAATCTCGCCAACAAATCGCCGGCTTCCACCGTCTCGCCCTTGCTGGCAAAAATCTCTACTACCTTGCCTGACTGACCTGCTGAGATCGTCGTCAGCATTTTCATCGCTTCGAGTGTGACGACAGGGTCTCCCTCTTCGATTTTAGCGCCCACCTTCACCGCAAGCTCCGAAACCATGCCAGGCATCGGCGCCACCACCTGCAAAGGATCGTTTTGATCACCCTTTTGACGAGTCACCAGATCCTTCGGCACACTAGCATGATCGACTACTTGCGATTCGCGGGGCATGCCGTTGAGTTCATAAAACACATTCACTCGCCCTTCGCTATCGGCTTCACTTTGCCCAATCAATTTGATGAACAAGATCTTACCTTTGGCGATCTCTACCGAAATCTCCTCTCCCACACTGAGACCATAGAAAAAGGCAGTCGTCGGCATGCCGGATGCTCGATCATAGCGCTCTAGGAAATCTTGGAAATCCGCAAACACCTGCGGATACATCAAGTGACTGTACAAATCATCGTCCGTCGCCGCGCGACCTAGTTTCGTAGAAAGTTCAGCACGTGTAGCTTCTAAATCTACAGCAGTCGCCAATTCTCCCGGTCGCTTGGTGGTCGGCTCGCGATCTCCCAATACCACCTTCTGCACATCTTTTGGCCAACCTCCATCCGGCTGACCCAGACCACCCCACAACATATCGATCACCGATTCAGGGAAATCCACCAAACCCGGTTCGAGCTCCGGCACCTCTTCTGGAGTGATGCCACGAGTGATCAAAAACATCGCCATATCGCCCACGACTTTCGAACTCGGAGTCACTTTGATGATGTCTCCAAACAACTGGTTCACCCCAGCGTAAGTTTTAGAAATCTCTGGCCAACGATGACCTAAACCCATCGCATTAGCCTGCTCTTTGAGATTAGTGAACTGACCACCAGGCATTTCATGTTCATACACCTCTGCCGTGCCTGCACGCGGACTAGTATTAAACGGAGTATAAAACTGCTGCACTTGCTCCCAGTAATCAGAGAACTCATTCAAGGTCTCAAGATCCAATCCCGTATCTCGCTCCTGTCCAGCCACGGCTGCCACCACAGAGTTCATGTTAGGTTGACTGGTCGAACCCGACATCGATGCCAGAGCCAGGTCAACCACATCGACGCCCGCTTCGCTAGCATTGAGCACCGACGACGCATTGATGCCCGAGCTGTCATGGGTATGAAAATGAATTGGAATACCTATTTCTTCTCGTAAAGTCGCCACCAACTTACGCGCAGCAAACGGCCGGCACAGACCCGCCATGTCTTTGATACAGAGCATGTGCGCCCCCATCTTTTCCACCTCTTTTGCTTTGGCCACATAATACTTCAATGAGTATTTATCCCGCTTAGGATCGGTGATATCTCCCGTGTAACAAATCGCCGCTTCACAGACCGCTTGCCCATGATCTCGAACCGCCTCCATTGCCACTTTCATGTTAGGCAAGTAATTGAGCGAATCGAAAATACGGAAAATATCCATCCCCGAATCCGCCGCATGTTTCACAAATCCCGCCACCACATTATCTGGGTAATTGGAATACCCCACCGCATTCGATCCACGGAACAGCATCTGAAAACAGATGTTAGGAATCTTCTCCCGCAACTCACGTAACCGCTCCCACGGACACTCTTTTAGGAACCGCATCGCCGAATCAAAGGTCGCGCCACCCCACATTTCCAAACTGAACAATTCTGGAGTTCGCTGAGCCACAGCAGACGCCACATTCAGCATATCCACCGAGCGCATTCGCGTTGCAAACAGGGACTGGTGCGCATCGCGCATCGTCGTATCGGTGATCAACAAGGCTTTCTCATCGCGCACCCACTGAGCAAATTTTTCAGGCCCTAGCTCCAACAAACGATCACGAGAACCTTTAGGTATATCTACCCTAAGATCAAAATGCGGCAAACGCGCTGCCGGCAAAGCTTTGGGCAAACGGTAACCTTTGGCTATGTCATTACCATTCACCGTGACATCGCTGAGGTAGGACAAAATCTTAGTCGCTCTGTCCTTGCGCGGTTTGAACTCAAACAAGTCCGCATTGCAATCGATCAATCGAGTATTGGCTTTTCCCGCACGGAAAGTCGGATCAAGAATCACATTCTCAAGAAAAGGAATGTTAGTTTTCACTCCACGGATACGGAACTCGCGTAAAGCTCTATCCATGCGCTGCAAAGCAATCTCAAAGCGAGGCCCTGAAGCCGTTAGTTTCACCAACATCGAATCGTAGTAAGGCGTGATCACTGCTCCCGCATCCCCTGCCCCCGCATCCAGACGAATACCAAATCCCGCAGCTGAACGGTAGTTCAAAATCTTACCATAATCAGGAGAAAAGTTATTAGCCGGATCCTCCGTCGTGATCCGACACTGCACCGCATAACCGTTGCGCGGAATTTCATCCTGCGCCGGTATATCGATCTCTTTCCCGTGCAGCTCATAGCCTTCAGCCACCAGAATCTGCGACCTTACCAAATCGATCCCAGTGATCACCTCCGTCACCGTATGCTCCACCTGGATCCGTGGATTCATCTCGATAAAAAACCAATCTTTGGTATCGATGTCATACAGGAACTCCACCGTGCCTGCATTGTTATATTCGATCATCTTAGCGATGCGCACTGCGGCATCACAAAGCTGCTCACGAATGCCCTCGTCCAAATCCACCGATGGCGCTATCTCCACCACCTTCTGATGCCGTCGCTGCACCGAACAGTCACGCTCATGCAAATGCACAATATTACCGTGATTATCACCCAAAATCTGCACCTCCAAGTGCTTGGCATTTTTGACAAAACGCTCCAAAAAGACCGCCGCATTGCCAAAAGCGTTTTGTGCTTCATTGCGCGCCTCTTCCAACAAGCCTTCCAGATCCTTCTCCTGCTCCACCACCCGCATGCCGCGTCCACCACCACCAAAGGCCGCTTTGATAATCAGCGGAAACCCAATCTCGCGAGCAGCTTTGAGCGCTTCCGCAGGATCAGAAATCGAATCTTCCGTGCCAGGTAAAGTAGGCACATCCGCCTTCTTCGCCAAAGCTCGCGCAGCCACTTTGTCCCCCATGCCATCGAGTTTCTCTGGATCGGGACCGACAAACTTCAAGCCCGCTTCGCGGCAAGCTCTTGAAAAATCGGGATTCTCAGACAGAAAACCATAACCAGGATGAATCAAAGTCACCCCATGCTCTTTAGCGATGCGAATGATCCCCACGATGTCCAAATAAGCACCCACCGGGCCTTTTTCCTTGCGCAAAAGGTAAGCTTCATCCGCCTTAAACCGATGCGGAGAAAAGCGATCCTCCTCAGCATAAATAGCCACGGTGCGCAGTCCCAGCTCCGTGGCGGCACGAAAGATCCGAATGGCGATTTCGCCACGGTTCACTACCATTAGTTTATCTACCGAAGAAGTGTCAGAGTTTATTGTATTGGACATGATGTCGGAATATAGGAGCGTAAGAATAGCGGGGAATTATTTAGGAACTTTCAAATGCAATTTTTTTAACTTTGGAACCAGAATCCCCTGTATGTAATCATCATCAGGATGCAGCCTAGCGTAATTTTGATGGTAATCCTCCGCAGGGTAGAATTTCTCCAAAGGCACAATTTGCGTCACCACCGCACGCGGGAAAATCTCAGCATCATCGAGCTTTTTCTTAGAAGCCTCGGCGATCTTTTTTTGTTCCTCATTCTGATAAAAAATAGCTGAGCGATACTGTCTGCCAGCATCGGGTCCCTGACGGTTCAGGGTCGTTGGGTCGTGCAATTTCCAAAAAGTATCCAGCACCTTGTCGTAGCTAGTTTTATCTTTATCGAAAGTCACCTTCACCACTTCAGCGTGATCCGTTTTGCCACTGCACACCGCATCGTAATTTGCATCCTTCTCCGAGCCCCCCGCATAACCAGATACCACCGCTGTCACTCCGTCCATTTGTTGCAATACCTCTTCCACACACCAAAAACAACCCGCCCCCAAAATCGCATAACCTGCATTTTTAGGCTCCTTGCTCTCATCAGGAATAGTCAATTCAGCTGACTCTTTCGATTCAACTTTAGCTTTTTCTGCGGGTTTACTTTCAGGCTTAGCGGGCTGCTTTGGACTACAAGCCACCGCTAAAAACAAGGCTGCGCACAGCACGCCGGCGGACAACAAACCTTTCGAATTTTCTATTACTGTATTTTTTTTCATGGATGCAATTTTACTCTTATCTGGATTCGCCTCATTTCAACTGTTCCTCAAAAGAAACATCAGCACGATCATTTACTTAGATTCCTGACATAGCGCCTGAGTTCAAATTCAGGATAGGACGCCACCACTTCAGCCAAATCAAATCGATCTTCAAAAGCAGGGAAATAAGCGTCTCCTTGATAGGCCTCAAACACATAGGACAAGTAGAGTTCCTCACACTGCGGCAACATTTTTTCATACAACATCGCACCACCAAGCAAAAACACCTCACCCCGCAAATCCAAAGCGTTGACCGCTTCGACAGAATCCACCAATTCAAACCCCTTCGGTGCCTGCGTCCATTGACGCGAGATCACGATGTTGCGCCTGCCTGGCAAAGCTTTGCCAATCGATTCACAGGTCTTTCGCCCCATCACCACCGGATGCCCCATCGTCAGCTTTTTGAACCAACGAAAATCCTCTGGCAAATGCCAAGGCAACTCCCCCTGCTGCCCAATCACCCGATTAGACGCCATTGCTGCTATCGCTTTTAATTTCATCAAACGGCAATGGGAGCTTTGATACCAGGGTGCGGATCGTAGCCAGTCAGCTCAAAGTCCTCATAGACAAAATCATCCAGACGTTTCACTTCAGGATTCAGTTTCATCTGCGGCAGCGCGCGAGGCTCGCGACTGAGCTGCAGTCGCGCCTGCTCCAGATGATTCGAATACAAATGCAGGTCACCAAAGGTATGCACAAAATCCCCCGCCTTCAAACCACAGACCTGAGCGATCATCATCGTCAGCAAGGCGTAAGACGCGATATTAAAAGGCACACCAAGGAACAAATCAGCACTGCGCTGATAGAGCTGACAACTCAACTCGCCAGCCTCCACGTCCACATGAAATTGGAACATACAGTGGCACGGTGGCAGTGCCATGCGCGGCACATCGCTCGGGTTCCACGCACAGACGATATGCCGGCGACTCTCAGGACGGCTCTGGATCTGCTCGACCACCTGCGCTATTTGATCAATCGGCGCCTCACCCTCACTCGTCTGCCAAGATCGCCACTGTTTACCATATACTGGACCGAGATCGCCATTCTCATCCGCCCAAGCATCCCAGATTTTCACCCCGTTCTCTTGCAGATACTTGATATTGGTATCCCCTTTCAAAAACCACAACAGCTCGTGAATGATCGAGCGCAAATGTAATTTTTTGGTCGTTAATACAGGAAAACTATCCCGCAAACTGAATCTCGCCTGAGCGCCAAACACCCCAATGGTACCGACCCCCGTTCGATCACCACGGACTTTACCCTCCTCCAATACCCATTTTAATAAACGCTGATATTCCTGCATAACAAGGGTCGAAGCATAGCCGTACTCAGCAAAAACACCTAATCCTATTCACAGCAAATTTCAATTTTCCTCCCCCACCCTCCGCCGCCGTTGTTTTTTCACTGAGCGCAGCGTTTTATCCGCCTGTATTCGCCTTTTCTGCGACTTCGACCGGCGCCGTTTACGATAACGTTCCTTCGCCCGCAAGCGCTGTTTTTCCAATTTGTCCCGCTGATTGCGCTCTTCCAAATGCTCACAAAGCAACACCCTCGCCTGATGGCGATTGAAACTCTGCGAACGACCCGCCTGACACTGCACCTCAAGCCCTGTAGGTTCATGTTTCAAGTACACCCGCGACGACGTCTTATTGATCTTCTGACCACCATGCCCCGAACCCGTAACGAATTTTTCCGTCAAATCCTCTTCAAAAACGCCCAACTTCTTTAAGCGCAGCTCCAATTGCCGTTGTTTTTCACCTGATATCATCAATGACTAACCTTTCAGATTTTCAAACTAAAATCGATTAAAAAATACTCTCCCACTACTAAATCCAATATCAATCATTTTTGCTATTTACTATAATTTCCACAATACTTTTAACTACCCTTTGGTTGGACTATTCTCGCATTTTAGCATAGAATCCCCCAACTTTGCTTATTCGCAAGATTATGATGGTCAACCTAGTAGAACGGCGTATTTATCGCTCTCCTTTTTCCCGAACTTGTGTCACTCTGCTGGCAACGGTAGCCGCTGCCCTCTTGTCTGTGTTGCACCCCACACTACAGGCCCAACAAGTCGCGCCACCTGCAGGGTCTCAAGCAGAACAAAAACGCTTACTGGAAATCCGCAACGCAGCACTGCGAGGAGCCAAACCACAAAAAACTCAGCTCAGCAATCACGATATCGTTCTGGAAAGAGCACGCCAAGACAAAGAATTCAAACGCCGCGCCGCCTTAGCCGTCCAGCAGCAACAATCCATCGACGCCTACCGCAAAGTCAAACAATCACAAATCGATTCGTGGAATGGTAAAGGCAATAGCAATAAAATCAGCGCAGGAGTTCCCACCGATTTCACCACATCACTGCCTCCGCTCGACTCCGAATCTCAGAAAAAAAAGGGACTGTTCGGCGGTATATTTTCCTCCAAAAAAAAATCGACCAAAGACAAGTCTTCCCAACGTTCTGGATTTTTTAACAAAAAAAAGAACAGCGAACCCGAACACACCGCAGCACAATTCGCTCCCGCCTCAAGCCTGCGCTTAGACAGCGTCGCTCCTCGCAATCCCGCACCCGTCATTGCCTCTACCAATCAACCTGCGAACGAGCCACAACCATCAGCCAAAAAGAAGGGCTGGCGGATGCCTTCTTTTAGCAAGCTCACTGGCGGTAAAAATAAGGATGAAAATCCCTACGCCTACGAAAACTCCAATACCGACGAACCTTCCCCCTCGGAGCCACAATCCGATCCACAAACTGGCGACGACTTCCCAGAAAAGAAAAAAGGTTTCTTCTCTCGCTTACCGAAGATCGGCAATAAAAATAAAGACCTCGCAGATAATGCCGACCAATACTACGGCCCTAGTGGTGAAGCCTCAGACTCCAGCGATCAAGAAGAATGGCAAGGGGCAGATGATCCAGAAGAAAACAACAAGTCGAGCTTCCTATCCAAATTTTCTCTCAAAAAAGACAAAAGCAAAGCTACCAAAAAAGGCAGCTCAGGTTCTATCTACGTGATCGATTCCGACGCCGAGTTTTTCCCCTTCGGCAAATCTGGCAAACAAGCTGGCGCCCAATCTTTAAGAGAAGGCACCGTCGTCCGCATGACCAAATCGGGCGATGACTGGTCCTCCATCGAGCTGACCTCTGGAGCCATGGGAGTGATGCGCAACAAACACCTACGCATTGCCAAGGCCGATGAAGTCCCCAGCAACCTGTTTGCGCACAAAAGCAAAAAAGCCTTTCCCACCACCGCTCGAATCAGCAAAGCCCGATCCGCTACTGGCAAAAAATCCGCCTCCGCCCCCCAGCGCTACACCGAGCCTGTCACCGTCCCACTTCCCGATCTACCCGAGGGAGGATCCGAACCCGGCGCCCTCATTGGCAACGGACTATTGCCGCCACTACAAAAACCTAGCTCCATCCAATAGACCGTGCTCATGTTGATTTCCCGTCAGCCCCGCAGACTACACGACTTGTTATTACTTTCAGCTAGCCTGCTGATCGCATGCTTCCTATCCCAAGCCACGGCGGAACCTGCAAAAGGTCTCTCCTTGTTTAATCGAAAAACCCAAGCCGCAAGCAAGCAAGCCGCTGCGACCACCCTACCCGCCCACGTCAGACAGTTAGTCATCACCACCACCGCAGGCTGGAACAGCCACCGAGGGCGCTTACAAGTCTTTCACAAACCGCAAACCAACTCCAAGTGGCAAGCCGCATTGTTCCAGAATCCCGTCCCCGTATTGCTCGGCAGCAAAGGACTCGCTTGGGGGCGTGGCAGCCTGCTCAACCCCAAAGGACCCGTCAAAAAAGAGCGCGATGGCAGAGCACCTGCCGGCTGTTTTTCCATCGGCACCCTCTATGGCTACGCCCCACGCCCACCAGCAGGAACCGCCATCCCTTACCACCAAGTTGGCAAATGGGATGCTTGGCCAGACGATCCAGCCAACCCCTTTTACAATCGCCACGTAGTGATCGACCCCAGACGCGGCATCCCCTCTTGGTTCGACAAACAAAAAATGCGTCATGGCGACTTTGCCTACGAATGGCTACTAGAAATTCGTCACAATGCTGACCCGCCTCAAGCTGGTGCTGGCAGCGTCATATTTTTTCACATTCGCCGAGGGCCCGACCGCGCCACCAGCGGCTGCACCACCATGGAAAAACCCAAGTTAGAGAAAATCATCCAATGGCTTCGTCCCAAAGGGAACCCTCAATACATCCTGCTTCCCCAAGCGGAATACCAACGCCTGAAACCCTACTGGAAATTGCCCGATTTGAAATAAATAGACCTATCACACTTCAGCAAACGCTATTAAAGTGTAAACCCATCTATCTTTGACCTTCATCATGAACCTGCGCTCCAACCCAAGCACCAACACCGCACACTTCCCCGTGCCAGATGGCAGCGAGCCCGAACCCAATCAATTCCGCTTACTCATCGTCGACGACCAATCTGCCAACCGCTTGATTCTATCGAGACTACTCAACATCAGCGGCTACCTTACCTTTGAAGCACATGATGGACAGCAAGCACTCGACTTCATCCTAAGCCATCCGCTTGATCTAGTGATCATGGATCTGGAAATGCCCAACATGGATGGCTTAGAGGCCACCCATCAAATCCGCGCACTGCGCGACCCGCGTTTAGCCTCACTGCCCATCCTAGCAGCGAGCGGCAACCCCCAAGCACAAACCCAACGCCAAGTGCTCGAAGCTGGAGCCAACGCCTTTCTAACCAAACCTTTCGCCCACCCCGCTTTACTCAAAACCATCGCCAGCTTGTTGTCCCCCAGCCCAGCTCCATCTTCCCCCACCGCCCCAACCAGCGATCGCATCCCCCAATCAAAATCCCAATCGCAATCTCTCAAAAGCCCAAGTTAGGTTGAGTCACCTAGCTCTGCTTGTTTCGCCTCTTGATCAGAGTGGTTCCTTAAATATTCCGCATTCATTTGGCTAGTCTCGCGGACGCTGATGATCACTAACAAAGAAATGATCACCAGCCCGATGGACGCTTTCCAAAAAACGCCCTTACCACCGTGTCTGTAAACGTTGAAAAGAGCTAAAACTCCAGCCACGAAACCTGCAACCAATATTGCGCAGAGAAAAATGAAGAAATATAGAGATACCGAAGTGTATTGGAACCATCCTGTAAAAAAATTAACCGAGTGCATCGCTTTCGCAACTGGAGCCGAGAAAAGGCAAACCGTAGCCAGAGTGTTGGCATCAACTCTTTGAAAAACATTGCCTTTCTTGCTGCCGCTCGGGAATTCCATCTTCAGAACACTATACATACAGCAATCAATTATAATACCATTTTGTGAATCAGCTTCATTTTCGTATTAGGATATTCGGTCTGGGTGAGATTGATTTCTTCGCAAAGTTTTTTGAGGATTTTGTTTTCTTTGGGAGTCGCTAAACTGTGTATTTCCACAGTCAGTGTGCCGTTTTTTTCATCAGGAACCAAATTTGTTTCTGACTGGTATAGCTTCTTAATATACGTTCTGGCTTCATCTTTGTGATGTTTCCCAAGCAAAGTGCGCACAAAATCAGCCATCGCTGTCTCTGCACGGTAGGCAATGATTTTGATAGTATCGATGAACTGCTTACTTCGCGTCGCCAGCTGTAAAAAACTTTCACCCTCAGGCAATTCTTTATACTCGATGTGCTTGCTCAGAAGTTTGCGCTGCTTTTTGAGTTGGCTGAGAATCATTTTAAATGATCCTAGGTCGCTCTCTTCGTGAGAAAATATGGGTAGGCTTCCATTGTAAAAAACAAGCTGCCCATCCTCCTTGGCATAACCAAGTTCGGAAGTGATCTGAGTGACTCCGTCTCTGAAAATTGGAAGCTGTAGTTGAGGCATAACTGCAACCAAGCAAAATGTTGGTTTCGTGTCAATTGCTGGATTTAGGTATCATTATTGATTGAGCGTGGAATTTGCGGGATCGTTGCCACAACAACGATTAGGCTCCACCGTGTCCGGTGTTCTGAAGTTAGTTTCCCCCATTCAAGTTTCGACTGGAGAAACAAACGGAAGCTAGTGAAAACGAAGACGTTAATGGCTAACTCCGAATACGAGCATGCCTACGGAGCGACATCAGGACTCAGAACTGATTCGTCCTCTTTGATAGGTGACTCCCTAAAAGAGCTACCCATTTCCAAGGTGTCATGCCATTCACTTAAAGGTGATGTAGCCCCAGGAGTCCTGGCTCCTTCTTTGGTAGAATACGGGTTATTATCCCCATCATTTTCAACTGCAATTTTCCACACACTGAACACATAATCTGTATCTCGAGCATCCACGTGGCACTCAATACAATTCTTTATACGACCGCTGCTAAAGGGGGTAGTTTCATCACCATAGAAATACTCCCAATCACCATGCTTAGAGTCATAACCCGGAGCTCGCTTAATCATGCCGCCTATTCCGCTAACAGTGCAATCGAAAACACCTAGCTTCAATTTTTCCTTCACTATGACGGCTCCTTCAGGAAAAGATTTTGTTTTCCGAGCAATAACGCCATCGGCAAGCGTATTCACGTATATGTGAGTCTTAGTATTGAAATGAGAATCGGCAGTAGTATGCGGATCAACAGTAGGATTTCCCTGTTCAGGAATGCTCTTATCAGCTAGTTTGATTAATGTATCCATCGAGAGGTCGAGTAGCGGCACACTTTCCTTATCACTAACCTTAAATATGGGCATTAGCACTCTGCACCCTCCTAATGTTATAGGCGATACACGGCGAGCCTTCTTGGTCAGGCGTTTTAATTGGCGGTAAGTCTTATAGATGGTGGCGGTCGAGTCCCCTGCTCCAGCGTTCTTCTCACTGACTTCAACTCCACAACAGTCGAAGCTTGCTTCGCTCCGCTTTGTTCGACTTTACTTATTGCGTATTCGGTACCTGGCGACGGATACAGAAAAATCTGCTCCGGTGACGCATAAGACCACCGAATCGATAACCCTTCAATTTCAACCGTATCTGACCCTGCAATCCTAGTGATGGTGAATGAGTCCTCCTGGATTTCCACCGAGCTATAGCGTATAAAGGCACTGATTGCACCTGACTTGATGGAACTGGGAGTGATCAAAGTCCATGAAATCGAACAAGCCTCTGTGAATGTTTTGCCCTTATCTTCTCGACTGGAATCAAGAAGATCAAAAACGAAATATCCGTTCTCGCCAAGCTTCAATATTGCGCGATTGTTTTTCGAAAGCTCGAAGGCACCGCTCTCGCCAATTTTCAGTTCTTCCGCAGTCTCGAAGGCAGCTTCCTCGCCACCGAGAATTGGAGCAACGAATCCAAAAAATAGAACTGCAATGAGGTGTTTCATATTTTTCATCAACGTTTACTGACTACCACATCTCTTCACCTGCGAAAATCTGCGTTCATTTGCCTTCGGGTAATTTCCTCCAGCTATCTCCACTACGTTACGATTGTGATTCCCTCTTCTCACCCACATAAATCAACTCAGCCCCTCAGTGAATCCGCCCCACCATGCCTTGTCCAACTATTTTCATCAGCTCCCACTTACTCAAACGGTAGCGTTGATCAAACACTCGGAATTGATCCGCTTTCATCTTCGCCAACAACTTCTTGTAAATCACCCGCATCAATTCCGAACACTTCATTGCCTCGCGATCGACCTCTGGCAGCATCGCTTCAGCTTCAGCATAAAAATCTTCAGCACGAGATGCTAGGAAATCCGCTAAAGCGAAAAACCGCGCATCGTATTTCCCAGCCAACAAATCCTGCTCCGTATAAGCAAAGCGCTGCATGTCCTCTCTCGGCAAATAAATCCGCCCCACCTGTGCATCCTCCGCCACATCTCGCAAAATATTGGTCAACTGCAAAGCGTAACCTAAAAGCTCAGCATACTCACGTGTCATTTCACGCTCATAACCAAAAATCTCGATACTCACCAAACCCACCGCACTAGCAGCACGGTGACAGTATTTCTTCAATTCATCAAAAGTTTCATATCGGACAGGCACCTGCAAATCCATCTCCATGCCGTCGATAATCTCCAACATCGTCTTCTCTGGCAAAGCATACCGCAGCTGCAAGTCTCTCAACTCAGCCTCCAAACCAGGACGCGCCTCAAGTGTTTCCCCCGTCACAAAATCTCGCCAAGCCTGTAAACGTCGGCGCTGCTCATCCACCTCCAAATTTCCGTCATCTACCACATCATCCACCACCCTGCAAAAGGCATAAAACACCCGCATATCGGCACGTTTTTCCTTCGGCAATACCGAAAACGCAAACGCCAAATTGGAACCGCTGGCCTTGACGATGGACTCACTGTCCGCTGGAGCAGGGAAGTTTGCCATAGCTGAACCTCAATGAATTCTCCCCCAGTGATGACCAAAAGGAAGGTACACATACAGCGCCCTGCCTACTATATTGTCACGAGGCACCGTGCCCCAACCTCGGCTATCATAACTGTTGCCGCTATTATCCCCAAGTGCCACGTATTCCTCCTCGCCTAAATTAAATTCGAGTTGATACCCCATGCCAGAAGTGTAGCCCCCATAACCGTTCTTCTTCGACATCACATTTTGGAAGCCCTCCTCCTCTGCCAACTTTCCATTGATATACAAATTTGGCGGCTCAACCTTCAAATGATCCCCCGGCACACCGCCCAAGCGCTTGATATAATGCTGCGAACCACCCGCTCGCTGACTCGCAGAAAATCCACGCTCAATCCCCGCAATGCCACGAGTCACAAATACAAACACCTCACCGCGAGTGGGTTGCTTCCAATGATAAGTGAACTTATCCACTAAAACCTGGTCTCCCGTATCGATAAAACCACGAGCGATTGCTTGGTCTTTTTTCACCACCTGATTGCGATTCACCGCATTAGTGATCAGATCATCCACCTTGCCCTTAGGTCCCGCCACCGTATAAACACGACCGCTACTACAGGGGATTTCCGTGCGAGGAAAAAACCCCATGAATTTCACCTCACGCATCTGCGAGAGCAAAACCGTATCATCCTCCTCAGCGACCAAATTGATGTAACTGCGCCCGTAATACATCTTATCCCAAATTTGCCCAAACCTACCCGGCTCAGTGTAGTCCTCGCCCTTCACCGGATGAGCCTGACGATGCGGATGCGCGATGATCCCGTTCAAAGTCGGCTGCATCGAACCCGTCGGAATCTTAAATGGCTGAACAAAATAGGCCCGAATCCCCATCGCGATCACCACCGCCACGAAGATCACTTCAAGATTCTCCTTCAGCATCGAAGTCTGATAACTCGGCACCGATTTCTCGCAAGCCTCAGTCAATACATGCGCCGCTTTATCCAAATCCTCTTTACTGGTCGAAGCATCATTGAGCTTCTCACGAAACTCGCCTTCCACCATCTCGATAGTTTTGCCCTGCTCAGGTTTGATCAAGTCACGGTTGTAACGCACAAACTTACGCACGCCCTTGAGCAACATTTTGCCCTCCTTGATATGTTTTGGTTTAAAAAAACTCATGCCAGCTCTATTATTTACTATTTTTGCTCAACAATAGAAACCCTAGTCGCTAGTTTTCAAAACCTTAATGAAAGCTTCCTGCGGAATATTCACCTTACCAATCGCCTTCATCTTCTTCTTACCCGCCTTCTGTTTCTCCAAAAGCTTGCGTTTACGCGAAATATCTCCGCCGTAACACTTAGCCGTCACATTTTTGCGCATCGCAGTGATCGTCTCACGAGCAATGATATTGCCGCCGATCGTCGCCTGAATCGCCACCGTGAACATCTGACGAGGTATCACCTCTTTCAACTTCGCCGCCAAATGGCGTCCACGCGCCTGCGCTTTATCCCGATGCACAATCGAGGAAAACGCATCTACCGACTCACCGCTGATCAACATCTCCATCTTC
Source organism: Verrucomicrobiales bacterium (assembly GCA_021648365.1). Classification (GTDB taxonomy): domain Bacteria; phylum Verrucomicrobiota; class Verrucomicrobiia; order Verrucomicrobiales; family DEV007; genus JAADHD01. The sequence goes on along the minus strand of JAKISY010000027.1, from coordinate 32,263 downwards.
ACCAGCTTAGCAGGGCGATAACCCGAGTGCTCATAATCCATCGAACCGTAACCACGAGTCAAACTCTTAAGCTTATCATTGAAGTCCACCAAAATCTCATTGAGTGGCAAGAGACAAGTCAGCATCACTCGATTATCATCCAAAGTCTCCGTATTTTCTAATTCTCCACGCCGCTCAAGCACCATTTTCATCATATCCCCGATGTATTGATTCGGCACCATGATGAATACCTTCACAATTGGTTCACGGATCTCTTCGATCACTTGAGCTTCTGGTAAAAAGCTAGGATTATCCACCTCCAGTTCTTCCCCGTTGGTCTTAGTCACTTGGTAAATCACCCCCGGGTAGGTAGAGATCACATCCATATCATACTCACGACGCAGACGCTCCTGCACAATCTCCATGTGCAGCAGGCCGAGAAAACCGCAACGGAAACCGAAACCCAAAGCCACCGAACTCTCCGCCTGATAGGTGAAAGCCGCATCGTTGATCTGCAACTTGCCCATCGCCAACTTGAGTTGCTCAAAATCATCAGTGGACACCGGGTAAATCCCGCTGAACACCATCGGTTGCACCACCTTGAAACCTGGCAAAGGCTCAGGGCAAGGCTTCTTAGATCCCGTCACTGTATCACCAATCTTCACCTCCGTAGAGGTCTTCATGTTAGCGATCAAGTAGCCCACATCACCTGCATTCAGCACATCGGTCGGCGTTTGTTTTGGAGTGAAAATCCCCACCTCCTTCACCTCGTAATTTTTTCCCGTGCTCATCATCTTGATGGCCGTGCCGCGCTTCAGTTGACCAGATACCACGCGCACATAGGACACCACCCCTCGGTAGGTATCGAACATCGAATCAAACACTGTCGCTCGCAGCAAATCATCCTCAGGTATTTCTGGGTGGGGAATCCGCTCCACCACAGCTTCGAGGATATCCTCGATACCAATGCCCATCTTAGCACTCGCCTCGATCGCCTCCTCCGCAGGGATCGCGATGATGTCCTCCAACTGCTTTTTGGCCATCGGCAAATCCGCCCCCGGCAAATCGATCTTATTGATCACCGGCACCACCTTCAGATCCTGCTGCATTGCCAGATGCATGTTAGCCACCGTCTGCGCCTCCACCCCCTGCGCCGCATCGATCAGCAACAAAGCCCCCTCGCAAGCAGCCAAACTACGCGACACCTCATACGAAAAATCCACATGCCCCGGAGTATCCAACAAGTTCAGACGATACTCCTTACCATCCTTAGATTGGAACTTCATCGTCACCGGATGCGACTTGATCGTGATGCCACGCTCGCGTTCGAGATCCATCGAATCGAGCAATTGATCCTGCTGCTCACGCTGAGAAATCGTTGAAGTATGCTCCAATAAACGGTCAGACAAAGTCGTCTTACCGTGATCAATATGGGCGATGATCGAGAAATTGCGAGTGAGCTCGATGGACATCGTATTGGCTGGACTTGAGTTAAATAAATAGAAATGATCGACAATCTTTAGTCTGATCAATCCGCGGCATACTAGCTCACTATCCTACAAAGTAAAGACTTCCCCTAGCCAACTGCTAAAAATGTCTTTTTTTATAGTTTTCACCGAAATCCGCGTGACCAGGAGTATCCACAATATTGATGATATGATCTCCCCAGTGCAACGCCGCCGAGCAAGCCCCTCGCATCCTCCTCAAATTGTGCTCTATTAGCCCACCTCACCGACCATCCGATGAAAAAAACGTTACCTCTCGCCTGCAGCTTTGCCCTGCTATTCATCACCGCTTGCTCGACCTCCCCCTCAGTAAAGCACCACCATTGGTTGCCAACGTCCCCTGCCGAACCAGCGGAAAAATCTGCCAAGCCCAGTAGAAGCCTAGCGCAAAACACCCAACTGCTCAGCTCTCAAATCAAAGCCCTGCAACACCTCTCCTCAAGCTTCTCCGCTCTGCAAAAAAACCTCGAGCAACGCCCCCATCCTTATTTTTCTGCAGAACAAAGCGATCAAGCAGGCTTGTTATTATTACGCTACCAACAAAGTCACGACGAACTGCAACAAATCATCCTCGATGCCCGCAGCTACCCTAATGACAAGAGCAAAGCAGCCATCTTAGGACAAAGCGCCAGTGCCAATCTCAGCTGGCTCGAATCCGATATCGCCGCGCGCTTTCACCACCATCCTATTACCCACAAATTTCTCGACTCAAGCTTCCCCCACTACGAAGTGCCGCGCGACAGCTACTCCACTCTTGTCAAAAACGTCACCAACCCCAACCACATCCACAGCCTCACCAGCGCCCAGGCAGAACTACCAAAACAACTCAAATCAACCCCCTCTCTCGCTCAACTTCGTCGCACCAACTCTAGCTACGCCCGCCTCATCGAGCAGCTTCCCAGCCTCTACACCCGCACCGCCGCCAACATCCGAACCCTGCTCGGCGAACACACCCCGCAAAAACTCGCCTCCCTCGAAAACCAAGTCCGCCACAGCAAAGCCGCCGACGCCGGCAGAAAACTCAACCAAAAAATCGACGCCCAACTCTACACCGCCCGCGGCCACCTCTTCAAAGGCGTCGCCCGCATCAAAAACCCCGCAAAATCCATCGTCCGCTTCAGTCCCTCGCAAATCAAACAAATACAAAACCTGCTACAACCCGGCGACATCCTGCTCAGCTTCACCGAAGGCTACATGAGCAGCGTCTTCCTGCCTGGAAAATTCAAACACGGCATCACCTACATCGGCACCCGCAAAGAACGACAACAACTCGGACTCAGCGACCACTACCTGCGCCAACACGCGATCAATGAGCAACAAGCGCACCACCTAGTGCAACAGGCCAACATCAAACGACTCGCCAGCGGCGAACAAATCGACGTCATCGAATCCATCGCCGAAGGCGTGCGCCTCTATTCTCTAAAAAAACTGCTCAAAACCCACATCAACCGACTCGCCGTGCTGCGTCCCCGCTTCACCCCCGAGCAAACTCGCAAACAACTCACCGACACCTTCCGCTATGTCGGCACCCCCTACGACTTCCGCTACGACTTCTCCGACGCCACCCGCAACTGCTGCACCGAACTCACCTACCGCACCCTCGAAAAAAATGGCGACTTCAACTTCAAGCTCACCAAACAACGAGCCCACTGGGTGCTCACCGCCGACGACATCATCAACTACCACCTCGACACCAACCCCAAAGCCTTCGACTTCATCCTCTTAGCCGAAGAAGGCCCTGCCCAAGGCAAATACAACGCCACCATCCTAACCGGCAAACAAGCAGAAACCCGCACCCGCCAACTGATGAAATAATAACCCCTTCCAACTTCTCCCCCAACCCCTCTTCTCCTCATCCTATTCATCCATGTAAACTCTTTCTCCCCTCCATGTGCAATTGCAACGCTATTCCCCCAACATCTCCCCCAACTCCTCTTCCGAAATCACCTCCACCCCCAACTTCTCCGCCTTCACCAGCTTCGACCCGCCACCCTCACCCGCCAACAAATAGTCTGTATTCTTACTCAACGCCCCCGTCACCTTGCCCCCCGCCTCTTCGATCAAACGCTTAAACTCATCCCTCGGCGACGACAAAATCCCCGTGATCACAAACGTCTTCCCGGCCAAAGGCAAACCCTCAGACCCGCCCTCTAGGTCAACCGGCTTAGGGTCATAATTATCCGACTTCGGACAAATCCCCAACCCTGCCATCCGCGCCAACACCTCCTGCCCCCGATTCGATCTCAAAAAAACCAACAACTTGCCAGCCGCCACCCCACCCAACTCCGACGCCACCTGGTACGGAGCCAAGACCTCATCTAGCTCCACCATCCGCGCCTTATAAGTCTCATGCCGCTGCAAATTCTCCACCCGCTGCTGCTCCGAATCAAAGCCCTTGCCATGCCGATAAGGGTGCTCCTTACGCCACGCCTCCCTCCCTCCCCGTTCGCGAATCATCTCGATCACCTCGCAATCAGGCAACGAAGCAAAATCCTCACACAAACGCGACACCTCCCGCGACGCTGATTGCCCCACCTGAGAAATCCCCATCGAATAAATCCAGCGTGACAACGGCTTCTCTGAGATCGCCTTTTGCAAAGACTGTATCACCGACGCAGCGCGCTTCTCACCAAAGCGTCGAGGCTTGGACAAAGCGCCCGATTCCATCTTCGCCGGATCCAACTCCAGTGCCGCCAATTGATCCTCCGTCAAAGAAAACAAATCCAGCGGTGCATGCGCCAAGCCACTCTCCACCAGCTTCACCGCCACCGACTCCCCAATACCATCAATGTCCAAAGCCTTGCGCGAAGCAAATTGCAAAATCTGATTCACCTCCTTGGCAGGACAGAAAAAATTCACACACTTCCACGCCACCTTACCCTGCTCCCGAATGATCCCCTCCCCACACGACGGACACTTCCCTCCCACCACATCGAACAATACATAAGGCACACTATCCGCAGGCCTCTTCTCCTTCACCACCCGCACCACCGCTGGTATGATCTCCCCCGCCTTCTCCACCACCACCGTATCTCCCACCCGCACATCCTTGCGATCGATCTCATCTTGATTGTGCAAAGTCGCACGCGCCACCGTCGAACCCGATATCAGCACCGGCTGCAACTCCGCCACCGGCGTCACCACCCCCGTGCGCCCCACCTGCACCGTGATCGACTTCAACAAAGTCTGCTGTTGTTCCGGTGGGAACTTGAACGCCGCCGCCCACCTCGGAGCACGACTCGTCGCCCCCAGCTCACGCTGCAGCGCTAGACTATTCACCTTGATCACCGCCCCATCCGTCCCGTATGGCAAGTCATGCCGCAACTGATCCAACTCCTCTATTTTTTCAAAAATCTCATCCAAAGAATGCACCCGCCACAACGGCTGATTGCCACGAATCCCCAACTTCTTTAACAGCTCAAAAAACTCATTCATCGAAGCCAGCTCCAGCCCCTCGATCGCCCCAAAACCATGCGCCAAAAACTCCAAGGGGCGCTTCGCCACCTCGCGAGGATCTAACAATTTCAACGAACCCGCCGTAGCATTCCTAGGGTTAGCAAAAACCGCCAACCCAGCCTCGTCACGCTGACGGTTAAGTTCCGCAAAAGCCTCGTTCGGCATGTAAATCTCTCCGCGAATCTCCAACAACTCAGGCGATCCCTCTGGTAAACGCAAGGGCACCGACTGCATCGTTCTCACATTCGACGTCACCACATCCCCCTCCATGCCATCCCCTCGCGTCGCCGCATTTTGCAAACACCCATTCACATAGATCAAACACACCGCAACCCCATCAATCTTAGGTTCCACGATCAAATCCAATTGCTGCAAACCCGTCAATTTTTGCAAACGCACAAAAAAAGCCGTCACCTCCTCCCGCGAAAAAACATCATCGATGCTCAACATCGGCAACCTATGCGCCAACTGCTCAAACCCCTCGATCGGCTGCCCACCCACCCGTTGCGTGGGCGACTCCGTCGAAAGCCACTGCGGAAACTCCCCCTCCAAAACCTCCAACTGACGATAAAGCACATCATACTCCGCATCAGAAATCTCTGGCGCCGCCTCCACATAATACCAACGATCATACCTCGCCAAGTCCCTGCTCAAACGCTCAATTTCAATTTTAGCTTCTTCACTCGTCATCACCCTATTGATAAACGCAATCACACCACCTCCGCAATAAAACATCGATATTTTTCCCGTCCATCATCAGAAAGCTTGCATCTTTACAGCTTTTCTTCATAGTCGCCAGATGAAATCATCCCATTTCCTCAAACTACTCGCCATCGCCCTGCTCGCCCCGAGCCTACTATTCATCAGCGCTTGCGAAACGCTACCCACCCACCAAGCAAAACTCAAACCCGGTCAATTCGAGTGGCACCCCGAACGCTCCCCCAGTGGCCCGCTGCTCATCGTCATCAGTGTCGATGACCAGATAGCCTACGTCTATCGCAACGGCATCAACATCGCCCGCTCCACCGTCAGCACCGGCAAATCCGGACACGACACCCCCACCGGCGTCTTCACCATCCTACAGCGCCACGTCGATCACGAATCCAGCATCTACAAAGGCGCCAAAATGCCCTACATGCAGCGCCTCACCTGGGGCGGCATCGCCATGCACGCCGGCAACCTACCAGGCTATCCCGCCTCCCACGGTTGCGTGCGCCTACCCTACGAGTTTTCCAAAAAACTCTTCACCGTCACCCAAAACGGCTCCACCGTCGTCATCACCAACAAAGCCGCCAAACCATCGCGCTCATCGCAACCCGCCTCCCTGTTACTCGCCTCGCGCTCCAAACCCGGATCAGCCCCAGCTATTCCCAATCCTGACCGCAAAGCCACTTGGAACCCCGGCAAAAGCCCCAGTGGTCCCGTCAGCATCCTTGTCAGTTACCAAGACGCCACCGCCTACATCTACCGCAACGGCATCCAGATCGGTCAATCCCCTATCGGCATCAACGGACCTGCCAATCTTCCCGAAGGAGTCTTCATGATGCTCGAAGGTCAGACCTCCCCACCTAACTGGACCGTGCTCAGCTTGCATGGCGGCAAAGCCTCACGCAACGCCGTCGGCGAAATGCGTGGTCGCATTCACATCTCGGATGACTTCCGCAACAAAGTCATCTCCGTCATGACCCCCGGCACCATCCTACTCGCCACCAGCCAATCCAGCACCGCAGCCACCCGCTCCAGTCGCGACTTCTCCATCATGAAGCCCGAAGCTCCAAAATCACAGTAGCGCAAGGCAAAAAATATTCGCCGTGAAGACGGTGTTTTGGAGTGCTACGGCTCGACGCAGCTTTTCTGGATCAGCTCTAGCAAGCACCCCAGTCCTTAACAAACTCTAAATAGCCCCCAAGTCACCAAACCCCCACATTCTTCACGCCCTTCATGTGCTTCATGGTAAACTCCCCCCCTAGTCACATTACCTCATCCTTAAACTCAGGTGCCACCCGCTTTTTTGAAGCCTGTTCATAAGCATACGCCATCTTCAACAAAGTCGGCTCTGACCACGCTTTACCAAAAAAAGACAAACCCACAGGCAGCCCATGGACGCTACCCATCGGCACCGTGATGTGGGGGTAACCCGCCTGCGCAGGCATCGCAGCACAACCGCCAGTTCCCCTGCGATCGCCATACAACAAGTCCGTCGCCCAAGCCGGCCCACTCGTCGAAGCCACCAAGCCGTCCAGCTTATGCTCCGTCATCACCCGATCGAGGCCCTCTTCACGCGCCCCCTTTAGACTTTTCTCGCGTGCCTGCAAATACTCCTCACTTTGCAAATCCCCCTTACTCTCCGCAAGCTCCAAGAGTTCTTGCTTAAAAAACGGCATCACCCGCTTCACATGTTCACGGTTAAAAGCCAATACCTGCGTTAAACTTTTCACCTCAGCCCCCGTCGCATCCCTCTGCAAATAACGATTCAGCCCATGCTTGAACTCATAGAGCAACACCGTGAGCACCTCCCCAGCACCAGCGACCAGTTCCCCTTCCACCTTGACCAATTCCGCCCCCTGTTGCTCCAGCAAGTCCAAAGCCGCCACCAGCAAATGATCCGCCTCAGCGTTGACCCCCATCAAGCTGGTAGGCACCCCAAGCCGCACCTCCTTGAGCCCTTGTTCCGATAAAAACTTCGTATAATCATCGTGACTCTTGCCCTCACTCTCCAAAGTTCTGGCATCCCGCTCATCCCCTCCCGTCAAAGCTCCCAGCAAAATCGCCGCATCCCTCACCGTCCTCGCCATCGGACCCGCAGTATCCTGAGTCTCCGAAATCGGAATGATACCCGAACGCCCGATCAAACCCACCGTAGGCTTGATCCCCACAATACCATTGACACTCGACGGACACACCAACGAACCACTGGTCTCCGTACCCACCGCAAGCGCACAAAGATTAGCCGCCACCGCTACCGCCGAACCAGCACTCGAACCACAAGGTGTGCGATCGAGCACATAAGGATTGCGCGTCTGCCCCCCACGACTGCTCCAGCCACTCGATGAAGAAACACTACGGAAATTCGCCCACTCGCTCAAATTAGTTTTACCCAAAATCACCGCCCCCGCCTGCCTGAGTTTTTGCACCACCTGACTGTCCCGCTTCGTCTTAGAACCCGCCAAAGCCAACGAACCCGCCGTCGTCTGCATCTGGTCAGCGCTACCGATGTTATCCTTGATCATCACCGGCACCCCATGCAGCGCACCACGCACCTTACCTGCAGCACGTTCCGCATCCAACTCATCCGCGATCTGCAAAGCTTCTGGATTCACCTCGATCACCGACTTCAATTTCGGACCAGCCCGATCAATCTCCTCGATTCGTTGCAAATAAAGCTCCGTGATCGATCGCGCCGTCTCGCTCCCCCGCTCCATTTTTTGTTGCAACAACTCAACCGTGACCTCATTCAGCACAAAGTCATCAACCGCCGCCTCACCCTCTAAATCCCCCCGCCCCGTTTTTTTGCCCTCGCCTTGCTGACAACCACTCAAAGGGATCATTGCTCCCGATATCGCGGCAAGCGAACTTGATTGAAAAAACCTTCTGCGTTTCATAACCTCACCTCTACCAAAAATAGCCCCTATTACCAATTCCTTTATTCCACACTCAACTGATTAAACTTGCTCAAAGCACAAAACCTTGTCCATTCTCTGGAGTTCCATTGTTCACCTATCAACCTGCCTGCACGCCATCCATCGACCAACTGCCATCTTGTTCACACTCGCTACCTGCTGCGTGCTTCCAGCCTGTCTTACGCTGGACTCAGGCGGCAACCCTCTTGCTGGCCATTTATCATCCCAAACGCCAGACCATTGGCAAGGCATGCCCATCGCAGTGCCGCAAAAAGCCGCCACCGCCTGGATTCACGATTTCCACAACTCCGAGCTGACCTCTCTGGTATCCCAAGCAGTCGATGAGAACTACCAACTGCTCGCCGCCGCCGCACGAGTCCGCGCCGCTGGTGCACGAGTGCGCATCTCAGGCGCCGACCGCTACCCGCAGCTTTCGCTAGGTCAAAACTCCAATCGCTCCCAGCGCCTACGCGGTGCTCGCTTCCAAAAAACCACCGCCAATCAATTTTTGCTCAGTGGAGACATCGCATGGGAAACCGACCTCTGGGGCCGTCTCAGCGATCTGCAACAAGCCAGCCGAGATCAACTCGCCGCCAGTTCCGCCGACTACCAAGCCAGCCGCCTCTCGCTCGCCGCCGATGTGATCAAAACCACCCTCGACCTGATCGAGTTCAGAATGCAAACCGAACTCAGCCGCCAAACCCTCAAAAGCCTAGAAACCAACCTCGAAATCCTCGACGGCAAACTCGAAGTTGGCGACGTCAATGATCGCACCGCACTCGAAATCAGCCTCAGTCGCTCCGACGTCGCACGCGCCAAAGCCTCCATCGCCCAGCAACAACGCGATGCCGACGGCGCCCAACGCCGCCTCGAAACCCTGCTCGGCAACTACCCCTCTGGCAAAATCACCGCGCTGCGCAGCTTCCCCAAAGTCACCCGCTCGGTGCCCGTCGGACTACCCTCCGAACTGCTGCTACGCCGTCCCGACATCGTCGCCGCCGAGCACCGCATCGACGCCGCACTCAAAAACGTCTCCGCCTCACGCAAAGCCCTTCTCCCATCCCTACGCCTCACTGCCGGTGGAGGCACCAGCACCACCCAAGCCTACCAAGACATCCTCGACCCCAAAGCCCTGGTATGGAACATCGGTTACGGCCTCAGCCAACCGCTCTTCGAAGGTGGTCGCCTACGTGCCAACGTGCAACTCAGCAAAGCCCAGCGCGACGAACTCGCCGCCCAATATGCAGACACCGCCCTCACCGCCTTTCGTGAAGTCGAAACCGCCCTCGCCGCCGAAGCCTTTTTCAAACAACAAGAAAAACACCTCAAGCAAGCCTCCAAAGAAGCCCTGCTCGCCGAAGAACTTTCCCTCACCCAATACGAACGCGGCTTAGTCGATATCATCACCGTGCTAGAATCCCAACGACGTGCCTTCACGTCACGCAGCACCCTGCTTAGCATCAAAAACCAACGACTGCAAAACCGCGTTGACCTCTACCTCGCCCTCGGAGGAGATTTCGATCACCCCAGCGACGCCCATAGCCAGCCCGTGAAAAACTTACCCAAGTCCTCACCATGAAAACTTTTTTCCGCCTCCTACTCCCCCTGCTCGTGCTAGGCCTAGCGATCAGCGGCTACCGCTATCTGGTCGCCAGCAAACCAGAACCTCGCCAGCACACCATGCCTCCAGTGGTCACCCAAGTCAAAGCCACACGACTGCAACCACAATCCTACCAAGTCCAGCTCGAAAGCCGAGGCACCGTGCGCCCCAGAACCACCACCACCCTCATCCCCGAAGTCGCCGGCACCATCATAGAAATGTCCCCCGCCTTTCGCGAAGGCGGATTTTTTGAAAAAGGAGACCTGTTATTAAAAATCGATCCGCTCAACTATCAAACCGCCATCACCATCAGCCAAGCCGCGCTCGCCCAAGCAAAAGCCGCGCTCGAAGAAGAAAAAGCCCGCGCCGTGCAAGCCGTCGAAAACTGGAAACGCCTCGGCAAAACTGGAAAACCCAGCGAACTGGTTTTACGCATACCACAACTCGCCGAAGCCGAAGCGCGCCTAGCCTCCAGCAAAGCATCCATCATCCGTGCCCAACGCGACCTAGAGCGCACGATCATTCGCGCCCCCTACGCAGGACGCATCCTAAGCAAAGAAGTCGATATTGGCCAATACGTCTCGCCAGGCACCTCACTCGGACGTTGTTATGCCGTGGACTACGTCGAAATCCGCCTCCCCCTCACCAATCGCCAACTAGCCTTCATCGATCTGCCAGAATCTTACCGCCATCAAAACCCCGCCGAAAAAAATAAAGCTAAATCCAAAGTCACCCTCACCGGTTCGATCGGCGCACAGAATGCGCAATGGACAGGTGAGATCGTGCGAGTCGAAGGTGCCATCGATCAACTCTCTCGACAACTGTTTGTCGTCGCCCAAGTCGATGACCCTTATAAAAAAGATCAACAGCATCGCCCCCCACTCAAAATCGGACTTTTTGTCCACGCCACCATTCAAGCCAAAAAATTGGAAAACGTTTTTGTGCTACCGCGCCAAGCCGTGCGCGCCGGCAACGAAGTCATCATCATCGATCAAAAAAACCGCATCCGACGTCAAACCACCTCCCCCATTTGGTCAGACAAAAAATCCATCATCATCCCCGCCGGCGAGCAAGGAGGACTCAAACCCGGAGAGATCATCTGCCTCACCCCATTAGCCTTCCCCGCCAACGGCGCCCAAGTCTCCCCCACCATCGACGGCATCCCACCAACAAAAAAACAAGAGCCTCACCATTAAAAGCATAAAGCACATGAAGGTTAAAAAAACTCCCCGCATCTTCTTCATGTCCTACATGTGCTTCATGGTAAAATCCCCCCCTTCTCCATCTCACCGCATAATACCAACAAGAAAATAAGAATCTCACCATGAAGAACACGAAGCTCATGAAGGTTAAGCAATTTGCTTAATAAACTCCACCAAAAAAAAATTTCTTCCCTCTTCTTCATGTCCTACATGTGCTTCATGGTAAAATCCCCCTCTTCCACCCCAAACCGCACCACGCAAAAAACCAACCAAAAGGACCAACCATGAAATTCAGTAAATTATCAAATGACGTTTTAGGTTGCGCTATTGAAGTCCACCGCACACTTGGTCCTGGTTTATTAGAATCAACTTATCAACAATGTTTAGCGAGGGAGCTTCACCTAAGCCATATCGCATTCAAATCGGAACAGCCTCTGCCCGTCGAATACAAAGGCATCCAACTAGATTGTGGGTATCGAATAGACATCCTCGTTGAGAATGAAATCATTTTAGAATTAAAAGCCGTCGAGTCGCTTAAAGGGATCCATGAGGCACAGTTACTCACCTACATGAAACTCTCTGGCATCAAACAAGGCTTTCTACTCAACTTCAATGTCAACATGATGAAAGACGGCATCAAAAGCTTTGTGCTATAATCCAGACCCGTTCCATCAAAACAAAATGGAAGAGTTCACCATGAAGATATTGAAGCTCATGAAGGCTTAATAATAAAAATCAGTAAATTATCAAATACAGCTTTGAGCTACACCCAAAAAAACTTCTCCCCTCCCCCTCTTCTTCATTTCCTTCATGTGCTTCATGGTGAATCCTCTTCCTCTCTCAAATTTTAAATCTCAAATCTCAAATCTCAAATTTTAAATCTCTTCCATGCACAACTTGATCACCTGGTTTGCCCGCAACGGAGTCGCCGCCAATTTACTGATGGCGGCTATTGCTATTGCTGGCATCTACAGCCTGGTCACCAAAAAAATCCCGCTCGAAGTTTTTCCCGAATTTGAGAGCAACATCATCAAAATCAGTGTGCCCTACCGAGGCTCCACCCCCGAAGAAGTAGAAGAATCCGTCGTCATCCGTATCGAGGAAGCGATCGCCGAAGTCGAAGGTATCGAACGCATCACTTCCTTCGCCTCTGAAAACTCCGCCTCCATCCGCGTCGAAGTCCACGACGATTACGACCGCCGCGACGTGCTCAACGATGTGAAATCACAAGTCGATTCCATCTCCACCCTACCGGAGCTCGCCGAACGCCCCTCCATCAGCCTCTCGACCAACTACCGCTCCGTGATCGGCGTCGTGCTCTACGGCGACCTCAACGAACGCGACCTCAAAACCCTCGGCGAACAGGTGCGCGAACAAATCGCCTCTCTACCCGAGGTCACCGACGCCCAACTGCAAGGCGTGCGCCCCTACGAAATTGTCATCGAAATCGACGAAGACACCCTACGCCGTTACGGACTCAGTTTCGATACCGTCGCCCGCGCCCTGCGCAACTCCTCCATCGACGTCTCTGCTGGCACCCTCAAAACCGCTGCTGGAGAAATCGCCCTACGCACCAAAGGCCGCGCCTACGACCAGCAAGCCTTCGAAGACATCGTCATCCGCTCACGAGAAGATGGCGTGCGCATCACCCTCGCCGACATCGCCACCGTCAGCAATGACTTCAACGAAAACCCCTTCATCGCCCGCTTCAACGGACAGCGTTGCGTGCTCATCGCCATCTCTCGCGAAGGCAACCAAAGCGCCATCACAATCGCCGCCGACATCAAAACCTACTTAGCAGAAAGCGCCCCCCACTTACCCGATGGCGTCGGCATCGACTACTGGGGCGACCGCTCCAAAATCGTCAAAGGTCGCCTCAGCACCCTCATCGGCAGTGGCTGGAAAAGCATGGTCTTGGTCTTTCTCATGTTGACCCTTTTCCTACGCCCCAGCCTAGCTTTCTGGGTAGTCATCGGCATCCCCGTCTGTTTTCTCGGCGCCCTAGCCCTGATGCCCTACCTCGGTGTCAGTATCAATGTGGTCAGCTTATTCGCCTTCATCTTAGTGCTCGGCGTAGTCGTCGATGACGCCATCGTCTGTGGGGAGAATATTTACACCTGGAACCAACGAGGCATCGACGCACAGACCGCCGCCATTGAAGGCTCAAAAGAAGTCGCCGTGCCAGTGATTTTTGGAGTACTGACTACCATGCTCGCTTTTGTTCCGATGATGCTAGGCAGTGGATTCCACGGTAAGTGGCAAGGTCAAATCGCCATCGTCGTCATCGCCGTGCTCGCCTTTTCCCTGATCGAGTCCAAACTTATCCTGCCCTCCCATCTCGCCCATAGCCTGAGGGAAAAAAAACCTTCCTTCTGGCAAAAAATTCTACCCACTTTCATCCTCCGCATCCACTCAGCCCTGCTCGGATTTTTCAACCGAATACAACGCTTCTTCTCGCGCGGTCTTGAGCTCTTGATCGAAAAAATCTATCAACCCCTGCTTCACTGGACGCTAGAATGGCGCTACCTCACTTTAGCATTTTTCGTCAGCATCCTCATCCTCTTTCTCGGACTCATCGCTGGCGGGCGCATCAGTCGAGTCTCCTTCCCCCGTATCGAAAGCGAGACCGTTACCTGCAAACTCACCATGCAGGAAGGCACCCCATTTCACATCACACAATCCCACATCCTGCGCATTGAAGAAACCGTCAGAGACCTGCAAAAAGACTACCTCGATGAAAATGGCGACTCCATGATCGAAGCCTACATCACCAGTATTGGTGGACAGGGGCTCTCCTCCTCACGCTCACGAGGTTCGCAAGGGCAAAGTCACCTCGGCGAAGTGGTCTTCACCCTCACCCCACCCGAAAAACGTAGCAAACAAATCAGCTCCGTCGCCATCGTCAAAGACTGGCGCCAACGCATCGGCGAAATCATCGGAGCCAAAGAACTTTTTTTCCGCGCAGAAATGTTCCGCGGACGCGACCCCATCGACATCCAACTCACCGGCCCCGATCCCGAACAACTCACCGACGCAGCCTCGCGTATCGGCAAACAACTCACCAGCTACACCGGCCTCTTCGACATCTCCGATAGCCTCGATCAAAGCCGCGCCGAGATCCAGCTACGCATCAAACCCGAAGCTGAACAATTCGGACTCACCATGGCAGACCTCGCTCGCCAAGTGCGCCAAGCCTTTTTCGGCGAAGAAATCCAACGCCTACAACGCGGACGTGACGAAGTCCGCGTCATGATGCGCTACCCCGAGGACGCCCGCCGCTCCCTCGCTAGCCTCGACCACATGCGCATCCGCACCAGCAACGGAGAAGAAGTCCCCTTCACCACCGTCGCCCAAGCCACCATCGGGCGTAGTTTTCCTCGCATCCAGCGCATCGACCGCCATCGCGCCCTCAACATCCGTGCCGATGCCGACAAAAAAAATGCCGACCTCGATGCCATCCGCCTAGATCTCAGCCAATACCTGCAGCAGCTCATGCGCGACTACCCCGGCATGCGCTACAGCTTCGAAGGCGAAGCCCGAGACGAACGCGAAGCCAATACCGCCATGCTCGCCGGCATCCTATTGATCGTTTTTGGCATCTACGCCATGCTCGCCATCCCCTTCCGCTCCTACGTGCAGCCCCTGATCGTCATGTCAGTCATTCCCTTCGGCCTCATCGGCGCCGTGCTCGGACACCTGATCGAAGGCCACAGCCTCAGCAAACTCAGCGAGTTTGGCATGTTGGCGCTCTCCGGAGTAGTGGTCAACGACAGCCTCGTGCTCGTCGATTTCATCAACCGCAAAGTCAAAGAAGAAGGACTCTCCGTATTCGCCGCCGTGCAAATTGCAGGAACCGCCCGCTTCCGCGCCATCCTGCTCACCTCCATCACCACCTTTGCCGGGCTCTACCCCCTACTGCAGTTGAAAAGCACCCAAGCGCAAATCCTCATCCCCATGGCAATCAGCCTCGGTTACGGCATCCTATTTGCCACGATCATCACCCTCTTCCTCGTGCCGATCAACTACCTCATCCTCGAAGACATCAAATCCCTCTACCAACAACCCTCAGCCTCCCCCAAACCGAGCACCATGAAAAAAAAATCACCATGAAGAGCATGAAGCACATGAAGAAGACTTTTCGGTTAAGAAATTTATTCGATAATAAATACCCCCATAGTTCCAAACCGAGAGAGGTCACGCAAAAGGAATAAGAGATTCTCACGCAGAGGCGCAGAGGAAGAGAAGAAAAAGTCATCCACCATGAGCCGAAGCGTAGCGAAGACAGCCGACAGCAACGGCATGAAGCACATGAAGAAGACTTTTCGGTTAAGAAATTCCTGCACGTTCACAGTGCATCAGCCGCCTTTCAAACTTCGAACTTCACCCGTCAAACTTCTCCCCCACTCCCATCCTGTTATTCCTGTTCATCCATGTGAACTTCTTCCTCTGCGCCTCCGCGTCTCTGCGTGAGCCGATCTTCTCCTACTCAGCGTTTTTCAAGCTTCCCCGATGTCATTCCAATCCTCTTCATCCTCCCCATCCATGTAAATAGCCTCTCCTACTCTTCCTCCGCACTCATGAAATTCTTTTCCGTGTTTTTCAGCGCTTTTCCGTAGCTATATCGCCCTCTTCATCTGCTCCAAAAAAATCTACTTCATGTCCTCCATGCCCTCCCTCACCGTCCCCCCACCTTCCCACTGAAAAAAAACAAGCATCGCTTGCACATCTCCCCTTTTGCGTCTAAATTCGCCGCCCCTCGAAGAAACTAAGTAAAAAACATTCAATTTCAGGCACCATGTCTCAACATCCCAGTCTTAAAGGTTCAAAAAGCGTTGGTTCAAAACGCAGCGTCTTGAAACGTTTCGAACGCATCAAACTCATGCGCGAGCGCGGCGAATGGAAAGAAGGCACCACGCCTCTAGGTTTACCAAAAACCAAGCCCGACGCCTAAAGCACCCCGTAGCATGGGCTTGCCTCCGAGTGTTTTTCTCTGGCTGTCTCCGTTTCACTACGGCTCCAGCCCATGATTAGTCAGAGCGACGCCCCATTCACCGCTACACCAGCGAAGAATACAACACGCCCAACTCACACGCTACGCATCCCATGCCTTCCCGATCATCGACATCACGAGAAGGCGTCCGCCTCAACAAATTCCTAGCCTCCTGTGGACTAGGTTCTCGAAGAGGTTGCGAAAATCTCATCGCCGCTGGACAAATCCAGATCAACGGTGAGACCTGTAAAAATCTAGGTGCCCGCGTGCTGCCCGACGACGCCGTGCGTCACAACGGCATCATGCTGCAACAGGCGCGCGAGACCACCATCTTGCTCAACAAGCCCAGAGACTTCCTCTGTTCTCGTGGCGATCCTCATGGACGCGATACGATTTACAACCTCATCCCCCCCTCCTTTCATCACCTTCCCCACATCGGACGGCTCGATCAAGACAGTCGCGGACTCATCCTACTGAGCAATGCCGGAGCCCTCTCCGAACACCTCTCGCATCCCAAACACAAAATCGAGAAGGAATACCACGTCACCCTCAATCAAAATTTCGATCACGACCACATCGAACGCCTCACCCGAGGCATTCGCCTCGAAGACGGAGTCGGCGTCATGAAAAGCGTCACCCCCCTCAGCAAACGCCGTGTCAGCGTCATCCTCACCCAAGGATACAAACGCCAGATTCGCAACATGTTCGATAAAATCGGCTATCGAGTGAAAAACCTCGAACGCATCCGCATCGGCAACCTTATGGCACATGAGCTACTAGAGGGTAAGTGGAAAATTCTCAGCCCGCTGGAAATCGAAGCAGCAATGATGCAAAACAACCTGCCCAAAAAAGTAAAACGTAAACGGACAAAGAAAAAGATTTGAGCATCCACCAAACGCTTGCTACGCTTCCCATGACCTAGCCCTCCCTAATTCTTACCCTATGAGCAATAACATCGAATCCCACCTCGACGAAGCCCGCGTTTTTAATCCGCCAGCTGAATTCTCCGCCAAAGCCCGCATCAAAAGCCTCGAGCAATACAATCAACTTTACAAAGAATCGATCGATCACCCCGATACCTTCTGGGCACGCGAAGCCAGCGAACTCACTTGGCAGAAACCTTGGGACAAAGTGCTCGACTGGGACAACCCACCTTTTGCCAAATGGTTCACCGGAGCCAAAGTCAACATCAGCGAAAACTGCCTCGACCGCCATCTCGACGGCCCACGCAAAGACAAAGTCGCCATCCTTTTTGTCGGCGAACCTGAAGACGATGTTCGCAAGATCACCTACAGCGAATTGCACACCCTAGTCTGTGAATTTGCCAATACCCTGAAAAAACAAGGCATCAAAAAAGGCGACCGTGTCATCATCTACATGCCAATGGTACCCGAAGCCGCCATCGCCATGCTCGCCTGCGCCCGTATCGGAGCCATCCACTCCGTGATCTTTGGCGGATTCAGTGCCGAAAGTATCCGCGACCGCGTGCAAGATTCGGGCGCCATCGCCATCATCACCGCCGACGGCGGTTGGCGTCGTGGCAAAGTCGTGCCACTGAAAGGCAACGTCGACGAAGCCCTCAAAGGCGAAGGCACAGAAAAAATCGAAACCGTCATCGTGCTCAAACGCACCAACAACGACATCGACATGGTTGAAGGGCGCGACCTCTGGTGGCACGACGCCATCGAAGGTGTCAGCAGCGATTGCCCACCCGCAGCCCTCGACTCCGAGGATCCCCTGTTCATCCTTTACACCTCCGGTTCCACCGGTAAACCCAAAGGCATCCTGCACACCACTGGCGGCTACATGGTCGGCACCTACGTCACCAGCAAATACGTCTTCGACCTACAGGAAGACGACGTCTATTGGTGCACCGCCGACGTCGGTTGGATCACCGGACACAGTTACATCGTTTACGGACCACTCGCCAACGGCGCCACCGCGCTGATGTATGAAGGCGCCCCCAACCAGCCCGACTTCAGCCGCTTCTGGCAAATCGTCGAAGAACATAAAGTTACTATTTTTTACACCGCCCCCACCGCCATCCGCGCTTTCATCAAAGCCGGAGACGAGCTAGTGGACAAACACGACCTCAGCTCTTTGCGCCTGCTCGGCACCGTCGGCGAACCGATCAACCCCGAAGCCTGGATGTGGTACCACACCAAGATCGGCAACGAAAAATGTCCGATTGTCGATACCTGGTGGCAGACCGAAACCGGAGCCATCATGATCACCCCACTGCCAGGAGCCGTCCCCACCACTCCAGGCACCGCCACCTTACCCTTTTTCGGTATCGACGCAGCGATCGTCGACGAAATGGGAGTCGAAACCGGCCCCAACGAAGGCGGAAAACTCGTCGTGCGCAAACCATGGCCCTCCATGCTGCGCACCATCTGGAACGACGACGACCGTTTTGTCGAAACCTATTGGAAAGAATACCAAGAGCAAGGTTACTACCTAGCAGGCGACGGAGCGCGCCGCGATAACGACGGCTACATCTGGATCGTCGGACGTCTCGATGACGTGCTCAACGTATCTGGTCACCGCCTCGGCACCGCCGAGATCGAAAGCGCCCTCGTCAGCCACGAAGCCGTTGCCGAAGCCGCCGTCGTCGGCCGCCCTCACGAGATCAAAGGTCAAGGCGTCGTCGCCTATGTCACCGTCAAAGGCGGCATCGAAGTCAGTGATGAACTCAATGCCGAGCTACGCAACCACGTTGGCAAAGTGATCGGAGCCATCGCCAAACCCGACCAAATTTTCTTCGCCCCCGCTTTGCCAAAAACACGCAGTGGTAAAATCATGCGCCGCCTGCTCAAACAGATCTGCGCCGGCGAAGACGTCAGCGGCGACATCACCACCTTGGAAGACGTCACCGTTGTTCAAGACCTAGTCGAGCAACAAAAAGCCAGCGTAGGGTAATTCCCCTCCGCTGCCAGCGGGTAAATGTGAAACAGCTTTTCAAGCTGTCCTCCTTCACAAAGCTTAGCGAAGGAGGAAGCGATGGTTTGTAGCGCTTCAGGTGCCATCAGCATAGGCTTTTTCTTTGTCCAAATCCACCCAACATGAACTCCTAACAAGTTCACTTCACGAAAAATGGATGTAGGGTGGGTGTCCTCACCCGCTTCTCTTTCTGCTAGATACAAGCAGCGGGTGAGGACACCCACTCTACGCTTCAATAGCTACACGTTTCTCCCTCCCCTCTTCACATCAAAAATCAACCATCGCTATTGCTATTGCTTTCGGGTATTATCCTCCAGCTATCTTCATTACATTTCGATTCGCCAATCTTCAATCTCTTCAATCACCCACAGCAAACATCGAAGTTTAAGTTGAAGTTGAAGTTTAGGTCAAAGTTTTCTTCATCCCTATTTCAAACTTCTACGGTCTCGGGCTGCTCGGCGCTCCGAACAGACGGAAGCTGCTATACTCACGACTGCTCACATCATACACATAGAAGGTGCGACCACCATTGTTCACCTGCGGACGATACCTCGCACGGCGACGACGCTCACGAGCATCCTCTTCTGGCGTCAACACACGATCAGCTACGCCGAACAACCAATGCGGCTGCTGTGCCTCCTGCCCTTCCACGGTATCACCACCACCATCGACCACATCGCCGATGATCAGGTAATCACGCTCAGTGTATCCAAACAAATCCGCACCCGATTGATTGAAAAACAAGAAGCTAAACAACTCCACATCTGGAACAAAGGGCGGGATCACCACAGGTGGCACTATTGGCGGCGCGAATCCTCCACCTACGATCGCTCCACCTCCTGCGCCTGGCACTACAGGTGCCAAGGGTGCCACGTTTTCAATCGCATCGTAATACAAGGTGTAGTTCAAAACATCGCTGCTAACATTAATTCCTAAGCCCAAATAAGCATCCTCTCCGTGTGGATTGACTCCCGTTCCATCCCCTAAATTACCACCTGCAGGAGCATTCGCCAAATTAGCAAACCCTCCTGGGTCGCTCACTTCTGCCACACTACCTACTGGGAAGGGATCTCCACCGTCACCATTCGCATCAGCCCACCAATCGGGCTGCAGGTAAATCTCATCGTCACGCTGAAAGCTTGCCATCGAGCCACGCATGCTGCGTCCGGCTACCACTGGTGCTTGGAAATCCACATCAGCACCCGTAAAACTAAAGCCGTTCAGCATCGTCCCCTCAGCCATCCCATTAGCCGAACGACTAGGCATGTAAAAACGCAACTCTCCTAGTATAATATCCGTACCAGACGAAAACACCGTGCCATTTATAGCAATCAGTTTTGGCGGAGTTCCAGGATCATAGAACGGCTTGTTTCGGCTCACACCTATAAATACATCTCCTACACCTTCCCCAGTAGAGGTCGCAGAATCGCGATGCCCCACTAGAGTGCGATCAAAGCTCGCCGTATCACCGACATAGATGTTGATGTCACCTCTGCGCTCACCCGCCCCACTACGCATCGGCTCATCACGCAACCAATCTCCATTCCCTATTTTCACATAAGAGTTGTTAGCCCCAGCTCCGTCCACTGTAGTCAAACTATTACCCACTCTGATCTCAATATCACCGCTGATATTTCCGTCCATCTCAGCGCCTCCACTTCCTATTTGTGCGTAAGCTCCTACATTGCCTGACTCTACCGAGTCTAGTTCTCCCTGCCCTCCCGTCATAGTTAGATCATTACCCACCTGCACATCAATATCACCACTCATGATACCTGTCGTTCCATCGGAATAACTCCCTGTCCCTGAGTTAGAATGACCAATTTGCACAAAACTATTGATCAATACCGCCCAGTTGCCATCACCATCCTGCATCGGAGGTGCCATGCCTCCCGTATCTCGAAAACCAGCTCGCATTTTCAGATCCCTACCCACTACCACCGTCACATTTCCTTCCATCGTAGCCACATCATTGCTCTGAGTCTCCCAATACGCACCCCCATTGCCAATCAAAACGTAAGAGTTTCTCACCTCTAAACCAAAGTTATTAAAATTTGTTGGATCAATGATATACGCTACACCATCAGGGTTAGCCTTCATCGTCAAAGAACCAATTACCCGCACTGTGACATCTCCGCTAAACTTACCATTATCATCGACACCAGCATTTTGACTCAAGCTCCCCGCACCTCCATTCCCAATCTGAGCGTAGGAAGCCTCCACCCCCTTGCCGCTGGTCAATGCGGCATCTCCACCTACGAACACCGTCACATTTCCATCAAAAAATATACGGCGACCATCTCTAGTTCCTCCATTACCGATAGCCACAGGATTTGCCGCCACAAAATCCTTATACCCTCCATTCCCTCCTGGAGGAATAGGAATACCCATATATTCAGTCGGCGCCCAATTGGCATTCATGATCAGATCCATGCCAACATTCACGATCACATCACCACTAAAATAAGCCTCCCTGCCATTGCTCTGACTGTCTCCATTGGTAGCTCCAAGTCCAATGCGCGTGTACCAATTATTATTCCCCCCACCATTGAACATTGTCAGACTACCCAGAGTATTCACCGTGACATCTCCCGTCTTATTCCAATACCTGCGCAACTCGTTAGTAGTGCTTTCCGTGGTATTCGAGCCTCCATGTCCAATCAGAGTATAAGCTCCATCCATCCTCATTCTAGTAGGATCACTTTCATCCAGCGGAGTATTCGGGTCATCCAAGCGCTGCGTATTTTCCACCAAAGGATTATTCGTAGGCAAGTGATCCATCATCATATCTCCATCCACGCTCACCGTGATATTTGCGGTCATGTTCGCATCAAGCTGCACATCAGCTGCGCCTACGTTACTCGTCACCCAATTCACATTGCGCTCCCCATTGCTACCCGCAGCAGCGATCATGATCGTGCGCGTATAGGAACCACCCACCTGCCCTTCAGAATCCTCTCCCCCATGCCCAATCTGCACAAAAGCCCCACCATAAGCCCCGCTGGTCATCGTCAAATCTCCGCCAACTCTCACACTGATATCACCATTCTTAAATTTACTATCAGCTTCATTGCCTCCATGTCCAATCATCGCAAAAGCTTGATAATCCGTCGAGGTGCCTCCACTATTCCGAGGAAACAGCGGCACCCGACCTCCGCCCTCTATCACCAAATCACGACCCGCCTCTACGGAAATATTACCCACCGTGTAATCATTGGTATCATCGCGAGCTCCACCATAAAAACCGATCTGAGCCGAACTCATCCGTCCATTGCCTGCTATCACAAAAATATCTCGCGCCGCTTTCACCTCGATATCCCCCATCACATTCAGACGATACTCACCATCGCTCCCCAAAGCACCGTGTCCAATCCGCGCAGGAGAATTGGTGATCCTCTCCCTTGGCACATCAGCAGCACCCACTTTTCCTAAAACCAAAACATCACCAGTAACACTGTCCACTATGATATCGCCCTGCAAATGAGTGAATACATCCGCTCCCGCACCTGTCACCTCCGTATTGCCATCGTAGATCCCACCCACACCTAAATTCGGAATTCTATAACCCGCCAAATCACCACGCCCCAGGCCTGCACTCGTCTGCTCTGCATTCAACGCAAATACCCTAAACTGCTTATACTGCCCACCACCAAATTTTCCATCTGGAGTAACCCCAGTAGTGCCAAGCAAGCCCTTCCCACGACGCAGGTCACCCGTATCGTCAATTGCATGACCAATCACCGCACTAGAACGACGACCAAAACCTGACTCCACTCTAACCATCCCGCCCGCCAGTATATTGATAGCCCCATCAACCGAACCTCCCTGCCCTGTACCCAAATGTCCGATCTGAGCGTAGGCATTATTCAACCTCCCAGTAGTATTCCCTGCATCAACTGCCTGCACCCAGACCACCCCCGCCGCCCTACTTGCTTGCAGCCCCCCCGATACCGAATCCAAAACCAACCCCGTGCGAATATTGATATCCCCATAAATCGGAGCCAAGCGACCCATCGCTGTTGTAAAAGAATTGCCCGAACCCCAATTCGACGAATACGCATCTCGTTCACCATTGGTAGCACGAGTCAAATTGATGTTCTGCCAGTCTCGCGAATTCCCCCCATGCCCCACCTGGGCGTAATTTGAATTGTAACTATCTCCAGCATTGCCTGCCCTCAAAATCAATGCCCCCTTCGCTTCGATGTTGATCTCCGCCCCAGTCAGAGACAGCCCCCGAGCAGCACCACTATCGAACAACTCATCCGAAATTCCCGCGCCCATTTCAGGTAAATTATCCCCAATACCAGAGCTGCCACCAGCAGTGCCATCAAGCCTGCGCCACCACCAATTACCATCATCGGGACTTGAGAAATCATCAGCATAACGAAGGAAATGAGTCACCCCACCACCATCTCCTAAGAGATCATCACCTGTAGCAGAGAGGTCATTGAACATCCGCACACCGAACTCCCCACCCACATAAGCCTCATTCACCCCCACCATTCCCACCAAAGGTTTACCCACCTGAACCCCAGGCCCATCGATTCTGTGAATATCCTCTTTGACCCAAAATACCTGACCATTATCTCTAAAACCCAACTGCGCCCAGCGCCCTGCTCCTCCCACAGCGCCCGTTAATAACACATGCAATGCCGCCACATTCGTATTGCCATAACGCGAGCCAACTTCAACAGCTCGATCATTAGTTGCATCATTGATATACACACTTCCTCCCTCCCCAAAGGAACCCAGCTCCGCTCCTCTCACAAAATTAACCCATGCCAATTCAGGATTCCCGCTCAATATCTGCGGATCTGCCCCCACCCCAGTCCAACCAGCAATCACATTCAGCGAACCCGCCCCAGCACTGCGCACACTGTTCAAAAAGCGCACATCTCCAGAGGCGAAGACACCTAAGTCAGCATCCGTATTCCACTGCACCGACACATCTCTAAAATCTCCAGTTAAGCTTTCAAAAACAATATCACCACTCTCCGTAGCAATAGTCACATTCACATTGGTGTCCAAAATCGCATTGACCCCCGAAATCGGCAGTGACGATCCTACCCCACCCACTGTGATATCACCAGGATCAAATAACACCGTGCCACGATCCCCACTCACCGAGGAGGCGTTGATCATACCATTGTATCGCAAGCGCTGCTTACCCGACACTTCAACAAAGCCGCCACGCCCCACTTCACCTATCGCTCGCGCGCTGATCTCACCGCCAAAAATCGTATCTCCATCCGACCAAATCACCACCCCGCCTGCATCTCCAGAATTCACCGCGTCTGCTTTCAAAGTCGCCAAGCCTCCCACCACCGTGCTGTCCGAATTCCTCAAACTCTCATCCTTGCCCTGAAACCCTCCTCCCACATTGATCTGCCCACCTCCGGTCAAACCACTGACATCCATGCTCACTTGCACTGCGACCACTACGTTCTGACCTGTCACGTTAGCTGTTCCGCCTTTGCCATTATTACCCAAAGCGCTGACCGTGCCTGCCATGTTAGTGGTGGCTGCCCCATCGATGCTTACCAAGCCGCCAGTTGCGCCATCCGCATTCATCACCGCATTCACTCCGATGTTCACATTACCTGCTCCCGTTGCTGTGATCACTCCACCTGCTCCCGTGCCACCCGCTGCGTTGATCGTGCCATTCAAATTCACTGCTCCATTAGCAGCCTCGCCGATGATCGCCACGCTGCCACCATTGATCGCGCCACCTGCATCGATCACAGAACCTAGCGTCGCGTTGATGCTACCTCCTTGCATGCTCACCAACCCGCCGTTCTGTCCGCCCATTGCAGTGATGCGACCGCTGCTAGTCACGCTTAACACGCTGGTCGAATCTCCGACCACCATCACAGCTCCTCCGTTGCCGCTGCTGCCATTGGCGCTCACTTTACCTCCGATGGTCACCGATCTGGTATCCTCCGCCGATCCGATCAAGATGGTGCCACCTTGCATTCCATTCGCAGCCACTTCTGCGCCTTGTGCGATGTTGATCGTTTGTCCGATTATCACCACGCCGCCGCCCGCAGTATTACCAATGCCGTTAGTCAAAATCTTACCATCGAGGATACCCACATTGCTACCTGATCCACCGTCGATCATGATAAATCCGCCGCTACCATCTACATTATTGGCTTTGATCTCGCCAGTATTTTCTATATTGCCACCCGTCGCACCATCCGCACTGCGTGAGGTTAACATCACCCGTCCATTGATGATTTGCGATCCCGTCGCTCGAATCATACCCGAGTTATTGATCGCCAGCGCATAAACATTACCATGCGCCTTGAGTTCCGCTGCCGCCCCAGTAATGCTGCCCGAGTTATTCACTCCGGTTTGCGCCCCTACTCCTGGAGCTTTGATCGAGATTTTGTTCTCTCCCTGCACATTCACCACGATGTTTCCACCCGCCCCCAATGCCACCACCCCGTCGGGCGCTCCGATGATGCCGGCATTGTCAATGAAGTTACCGAGCAAGATCACATCACCACCTGCTGACATGATAGTTCCGTAGTTAGTCACGCCTGCTGCAGTGATTCCCAAAAAGGAATCATCCATGCCGTTCATGAAATCCCCATCTGCGATGTCCAAAGTCGAGAGCACCACGCCGCCCGCTGCATCGACCACCCCGCTGGAGGTCACGATGATGCCGTTCTGATTGACCACGATCACTTTGCCGTTGGCACTGAGCATACCCGCGATCACCGAAGGGTTGCCACTGATCACTCGGTTCAATACCGCCGCCATTTGGCTCGGTTGCACAAACTGAGTATGTTCGCCTGCACTGATCGAGAAATCCTGCCAGTTGATGATCGCCTTGTTGCTGCCCTGGATGATTTGCAGAACTGCAGGGTTATTAACATCGGATAAAATCTCCGCTACTCCTGCCGTCACCACACCACCACTAGGATTAGCACGCAGCTCCATAGAAATCATCAACAAGCCAACAAACAACCATGCTCGCATCCACAGATACCAGCTCACCCACTTCAAATCCATCAAGGATTGCCTCATACTCCTCCTCGCTTTTTCTATCTCATACTCTCATCAATCATAAAAAACACCTAATTATTTTCACCCGCTAACCTTGCCCTAGCTCCCCCAGTTAAACCACTTATACAGAATGCTCAAAATAGCGCCTTTTGTAAATATTTAAATTCACCCCCACAGTCTCCACACTACAGCTGTCCACCATTCAATGTGAAACAGCTTTGTAAGCTGCCCTCTCTCCACTAGCCTCAACAGCTTACAAAGCTGTTCCACACTCGACCAATCCATCTCCAACAACCCTTCCGCCTTTGCGTTCTCCGCATCTCTTGACCGCCATAGCCTTTGGCGAAGGAGTTGAGCGACTTGTCTCGCCGAAGCCTTGGCGAAGGAGGAAGCGGGCGTGAGGCATCTCATCTCTTCATCCCGTCCTTCCAACAACCGTCATCCAGTCCAGTATTTTACCAACTTGCGATTTACCAACCATGCCACGACAGTGACCTTTGTATGACCCTAATGATCCTGATGACCTTCGCCTCCACCATCACCAGCGCTGTCGGCTGGTGGGTTGGTGGTTTTTTTGGCATCGAATGGGCATTCATCCTCAGCATCGTCGCCAGTTTTTACGGCATCTACCTCGGCTGGAAAATCAATCGTGACCACTTCGAATAACCTGCTACCCTTCACCTATGTTAGCCATTATCTCACCCGCAAAAACGCTGGACTTCAACACCGCACTTCCGCCACTCAAAGTCACTCAGCCCCAGTTCCTAGATCAATCAGCACAACTGATCAAACAATTAAGAACTCTTTCCGAAGCAGACCTACAGGCACTCATGCGCATCAGCGCCAATCTCGCCGAACTCAATCAACAACGCTACCAGAGCTGGTCACGCCCCTTTTCCGAAGACAACGCGCGCCCCGCACTGCTAGCGTTCAAAGGCGATGTCTATACCGGGTTCACCCTTGATGAATACACGAGCCGCGACTACACCTTCGCCCAAAAGCACCTACGCATCTTATCCGGCCTCTACGGCCTGCTTCGCCCCCTCGACCTCATCCAAGCCTACCGTTTAGAAATGGGCACCTCGCTCAAAAACTCTCAAGGTGATGACCTCTACTCCTTTTGGCAAAAACAAGTCACCACCACACTCATTTCAGCGATCAAGGACACCCAAGAAAAAACCCTAATCAACCTCGCCTCAAAAGAATATTTCAAAGCCATCGATACCGATGCCATCGAAGCCGCAGGCATCCGCATCATCACCCCACAATTCAAAGATTGGAAAAACGGAACCTACAAATTCATCACCTTCTACGGAAAAAAAGCACGCGGCATGATGGTCAACTACATCATCCAGCACTCGCTCAAACAAGCTGACCAATTGAAAAATTTCGATGCCGCAGGTTACAGCTTCAACCAAGAATTGAGCCAAGCCGATGACTGGGTCTTCACCCGCAAACAAAACTAATCCCCCACCCTGGCCAAACCCCTAATTTTTCAACCACGGAAAAGCACTGAAAAGCACGGAATTTTATTTTATATAACTCCAACCTAAAGACAACTCCCGAATCCCAGTAACATTAACACCACCCACCACTTCTTTCCCAACCTCTTTCCCAACCTCTTTCCCAACCTCTTTCCCAACCTCTTTCCCATTCTCTTTCCCAACCTCTTTCCCAACCTCTTTTCCGTGTAATTCCGTGCTTTTCCGTGGTCAAATTCCTAACCTCAAAGCACAAAGCGTTCAATTTCAACTTGCGGATGGCTACCAAAATTTATTAACAACCCCAGCTCCATACCTGTAGCTTTCAAATAATTGATAATTTGCGCACGGTGTTGGTCTGAAATATCTTTAACCGCTTTCAGCTCTAAAATAATTTTATCATAACATATAAAATCAGGTTTATAACTCAGCTTCAATGCCTCTTCTTTATATTTGAGTCTCAACTCTGCCTGAGCCACAAAAGCAATTCCCCGATTCCCTAGCTCTTTCTCGATACATTCCTGATACACCGCCTCAAGAAAACCACATCCCATTTCCTTATAAACCTCAAACACCGCCCCACGTATAGCAAAACTCTCCTTTTCAAATATCAGTCCCATTTCCTTCCCCTTCCTGTTTCCGTGTCTTTCCGTACTTTTCCGTGGTCAAACTCCTAACTTTTTTAACCACGGAAAAACACGGATTTACACGGAAATTTATTTTTTATATAATTCCAATTCAAAGACAACTCTCAAATCCCACCACTCCATTCCCATTCTATTTCTCTTTCCCATTCCCATTCTATTTCTATTTCTCTTTTCCGTGTCCTTCCGTGCTTTTCCGTGGTCAAATTCTTAACTCCGTGGTCCCGTTCACCAACTCCGCCCAAAGTGCCTGACCAGCCCCACCATCACCCCTTGTACCAACAACTCCTGCAGTGGCACCAAGTCAGGATAATCCGCGTTCTCCGCCCGTAAAAACTTCTTACGCTTCTCGATCACCAAGCGCTTCAAGGTCGTTTCACCATCGATCAAAGCAGCCACGATATCACGATTGTTCGCAGGTTTATCCTCCATCACCACCACATCGCCATCCATGATATGAGCATCGATCATAGAATCTCCCCTCACTCTCAGAGCATAGGCAGTGCTATGAGTCGAGACTCCCATCGAACGCACATCCACCGACAGCTGCCCCTCTGGCTCAGGCACTCCGTCATCGCCAAAACCAGCCGGTATTTGACCATAAATCGGAATGTCAATGATCGGCTCACGCTCCATCTCATCCGTGAACATCAGCGCACGAGCTTTGCCCGCCAACTTCTGTATCACCCCCTTTTTTTCCAAAGCAGTCAAGTGACTGACCGCAGCAGTTTGGCTAGAGAAACCAAAGTGTTGTTGAATCTCCCTCGTAGATGGCATAATACCTGTCTTGCGGTGCTCGCTCCGCAAAAAATCCATCACTTCTTGTTGTCTTTGAGTCAGCATATGAACAGTGTTCTTTTATACAGTGCATGAATTAACAGTTTAACGCAAGCAAAAATTGGGCATATTCCCTCATTCCATTATTATCATCATGCAAGCCTCGCGCCCATTCCACACTTCCACTCTAGCTCAATCGATCCTGATCGTATTATCGCTAGGCTTGATCCCCTTCACCCTAAGCACCGAGGCCGCACCCGAAGACTCCGCGCAGCCCACGGATTCCAAGAGCAAAATCGAATCCCCATCAGCAGATGAAACTAAAGATCATACTCAGGATGGCTCCTTCGGCAGTGAATCGCAGTTCAAAAAAAACACCAGCTCCAGCGGTATGCAAATTGGCATCGAGCAATCCAGCCGCCAACAAGCACTACCAGAAAACGTCAAAGAGCTCGCCAAAGAAGGCGCTTTAGCCTCCGCCAACAAAGAGTGGGATGCCGCCAAACAAGCTTATCTCAAAATGACCCAAGCCGCCCCAGGCAACGCCCTAGCACTTTCCAATCTCGGCATCGTAGAATACCGGCTCAAGGACTACAAAAACGCCAGCCATCACCTAGAAGAATCGGTGAAAATCAATCCTAGAATCTCTCAAAACTGGCTAACTCTAGGTCTAAGCTACTATTATTTGAAACAATTCAATCTCGCCATATCCTCCCTCACCCGAGCACGCCACGAAGACCCCAAAGACCCGCGCACCTGCCTCTACCTCGCCGTAGTGATACGCGACTACGGCTGGGGCCGGGCAGCAGAAACCGAACTGATGCGAGCCATCGCCCTAGATCCAGAATACGCCGACGCCCACTTCAATCTAGCACTACTCTACATGGAGCGCACCCCACCCGCGATCGAACTCGCCCGCCGTCATTATTTCACCGCCATCGACCTAGGTGCACAGCGCGACGAAGAAATCGAAAAACAACTCAAACGGATCAAAACTAAGACTCCAAAAAAATAACTTTATGCATCACACACCTTTCCGCCACCAACGCCCCCTGCTAGCCCTACTGCTCGGCGCCACCTTACTACTGAATGCCTGCCAATCGCCCACCCCGCCACGGCAAGCTTCGAGACCATCCCACAACGCCGCACAGCCACGTCCGCCAGCTCCCAATTTTCGCAGCGACATCCGCCCCAAGACCCCGCATCCCAACGTAGCTGCCCGTGCCGTGATCGTGATTCATGCCAATACCGGTACCGTGCTTTATCAGAAAAACGCCGACGTTCACTACCCCGTCGCAAGCACTCAGAAACTGATGATGGCACTGCTGCTCGTCGAAGCCGGCAACATGGGCAAAAGCATCCGCGTTGCCGCTAGCGACACCTACGTCGAACCCACCAAGATGGGATTAAAAGCCGGAAACACCTACCGCAAAGACGACCTGCTGCGAGCCGTGCTCGTTCGCAGCAGCAACGACATCGCCCACTGCCTAGCCCGCGATCACTCAGGCAGCGTAGCCGCCTTTGCCAACCGCATGACCCAACGCGCGCGCCAACTTGGGATGAGAAATTCCGTCTTCAAAACCGCCAGTGGACTACCCGCGCCAGGCCAATACTCTACCGCCCGCGACCTCTCCATCCTAGCCGCCGCCTGCATGCGCCAGCCATTTATCCGTCAAACCGTCAAAACCAAACACCTCACCTTTCGCTTTGCCAATGGACGCACCAAACCCATCAAAACCACCAACAAAGTGCTGCTCAGCTACCCCTACTGCACCGGCATGAAAACAGGTTACACGCGAGCCGCCGGCAAATGCCTCGTCTCCAGCGCCAGCTACAACGGCCGCAACGTCATCGTCGTGGTACTCGGCAGCCACATCCCCATCATTTGGAAAGAATCTCGCGACTTACTGCATTGGGGATTAAAACTATCGTAAACCACCACCCTACCTTGGAGTGCGGCGGCTCGACGCCGCTTTTTCCTACCAGCCTTTGTACCACCCACACCTCCACAGCTACCTGTTAGCTCAAGACACAACCACTATTCATGGGTAGGATGCCCATGCTACACCCATGCCACACCCATGCCACGCGACCCCAAAGATCAACTACAAACGCTACGCGAGCAGCACCTCTACCGCCAACTGAGGCCGATCGAGCAACGCCAAGGAAATACGCTTAGCATAGACGGAAAAACCTACCTAAACTTTTCTTCCAATGACTACCTAGGACTCTCCCGTCACCCCGACATCCTCCACACTTACCAAAACGCCCTTTCACAATGGGGCGTTGGCGCTGGCTCATCTCGCTTGATCTGCGGCACCCTCCAACCTCACCTCGAACTCGAACAACGCCTCGCAGAATTAAAAAAAAGTGAAGCAGCACTCACCTTTTCAAGTGGTTATGCCACCGCCATAGGCACTATCACCGCACTGGCAAAAAAAGGCGACATCCTCATCCTCGACAAACTCTGCCACGCCTCACTGATCGACGGCGCCCGCCTGTCAGCAGCCACCCTGCGCATCTACCCGCACAATCACACCCAAAAATTAGAATCCCACCTACAATGGGCCAGCAAAAAAATCGCCAGCGACGGCCGAATCATCGTCATCACCGAATCCATCTTTTCGATGGATGGTGATCTCTGCCCACTTGCAGACATTGTCGAACTCAAGGAAAAATACGGCGCCCTGTTGTTATTGGACGAAGCCCATGCCCTAGGCGTCATCGGCACCGATGGCCTCGGCCTCGCCCATCAGCTCGACCTCTGTCAGCAAGTAGATCTACAAATGGGCACCCTCAGCAAAGCACTCGGACTCAGTGGCGGCTACCTCTGCGCCAGCCGCGCCGCCATCGACCTGATGATCAACCGATCACGAAGCTTCATCTACTCCACCGCCCCCAGCGCAGCCATACCTGCGCGGTTGTCCTCGCTCCAGGTGCGCAGCGTCTTGCCCTCGACGTACGCCATCGCGATGAAGACCCCGTCGGGGAGATCGCCGACGTCGTGCACCGTGACGACACGTTGGGGGGGGACAGACGAGCCAGCGTCTGCGCTTCC
>JAKISY010000026.1 GCA_021648365.1 Verrucomicrobiales bacterium | reverse complement strand
GTTGGGCGGATGGAGCGCGTGGTGATTCCTATTCACGGAAACAAGTCTCTCAAAATTGGACTTCTCAAACCGCTGATGAAGATCATACCAGTCTCCGAGGATGAACTCTAATGCACAACAAATCGTGGCTGCGAACAGGCTACCCGCCGCGAGTTAAAATTTTCATGAAAATTCAAACATCAACCTTGAATATAAAGCGCGCTCTCAGCTAGACTGTGGTAGCACTCAAACGTTCGGTAATATGAAAAATTGGCTGCTGATACTTCTTGGGACAGTGGCGATCCAGCATTCGCAAGCGCAAAAAACTGACAGGCGTTCTGGCGGAGAGGTGAAAACCGTTCACGAGAGGAATCTTGCGGTATTGAAATATGTTGCAAGAAGACAGAAAAATTATGGCGTCATGTATGTCGCGAAGCCAGATTCCGAACATTTTCAGATAAATAGGGTCGGTTCGCTTCTTGATGTGAAACTGAATTACATTTTGAAAGTAGGGGAAACCTCACCGGACAAGGTGTTTAGAGTTGATGGGTATAATGGGAAGGATGTATTAATCACTTACCTTCCAGATGAAAGGAAATTTCAGTTGGAATTAAAGGTGCCAAAACACATTCCTAACTTTTTCGCTCAGTTCAGGCAAGCGATAGGAGCGGAAGGTGAAAAGAAAGAGGATTTCTATGTTAAGAAAGGTGATTTTTTTAAACTTTCTATAAACTCAAAACTTGAATATACTCTTGTCGATGTTGAACCAAAAAAAGTGGTGATCTCGTTCCAGTCAGAGCTGGGAAAAGAGAAAATAATTGAGATAAAAGTAGAGAAGTAAATGCCAGAACCCCTTGGGCGCTGTGAAGAAAAAACCGAACAAAACGCAGCAGAGCAACCCGCTACTCGCTCCCAGTCAAAACCTAAATGAAACTTTTAACCCTCAACTTGAACACGAAAGCTCGCTGCCAGTAGCGGGTTGCCTGTGCTCTACGTTCGCCATGAAAAATATAGGTAATGCTCGCACTTTCGTCCTGCTCGTTGCCTCCGTTGCTGTTGGCGCTGTGATCGTCGTTCTTGCCCGAGGATTTATTTCCCCGATGTCGATTCGTTACTCACTGATATTCGGTGTCATACACCCGCCCGAATTGGTTTGGGGATTCGTTTTTGCCTCTCCGCTCTTAGCGACTACGATTTACTTGATACCGAAAACCCATCATTATACCCTTCTGATTAGTGTGGCAGTAGCGGGACTTGTTGCGATATGTTTGAGCTACCTCCTCACCCAAGAATTCTCTCCAAGCGGTAAAATGATTCTCTTTTCGACCCAGCGGCTAAGCGGATTAATTCCATTCTTGATTCCTCCAATCCTGTTAATCCTTCTCAACAGGTTCAGACAAGGCGCAAGCGAAGGCGAACAAAACGTCGAACCGAACACCTGACCCGCCTCCTGTTGAAACCCTTATTGCCATTAAATTATTAAACCAGAAGTCAAAGCTCGCCCTCGGTCAGGCGTTCGGTTGACTCAAACGTTCTGCCCCAAAATGAATCTACTAAATGGAAAAACGAAATATCTCGCGGTCGGTTCATGGGCGCTTTTGGTCGTGGGATGCATATGTTTTTTCACGACTGAAGTTATATGGTCAGTTCTATTTATTCTTGGGGGCTTTTGGTTACGTACTGCACTGCCTATAAAAAACTATGACCCAGATAGAAAATCAAATCTATCTCACTCGCTCAAGTATTTCGGGGTCTTTTTTTTAGTAAGCGGTATATGTCAAACGCCTCTAATTAAGAGCGCGATGCATCAGGCGTTTAATGAAATTAGGGAAGCTTCCTTTCCTTTGCCTGCGCTATATATCATTGGAGGATTGGGGTGTTTGATTTCGAGGGTGATATTTTTAGATTATAAATATTTAAAATCCGTTCCAGAAGCAGATATAGAGCGATACTACAAATTAAAAGCCGCAGAACAAGAGCCAGCACCGAATCCCTGAGCCGCTTCGTAGTTATGATTCACTCTAATTTTAACCATCAAACTCTTCGGCAATACGCGCTTCCGCTCAGGGATGCGGTGTGACTTGACGTTCGCCAGAAATAATATGGAAGACAATGACAAATGGGAAGAGCGCATAGCAGCAGTTCTTGGATCTAACGACGAGGTGAACTCCCGTAACCTCCTTAAGTGGCGCGATCACATCCTTGGGAACCTCACGCTTCCGCTACGAGTGTCGGGAACCGAAGACTTTCCGTGGGAGGAACCATACATTATGGGCGGCGGGGACAAAAAAGAATATGAAAAACTAAAGAAAGATCGACCATCTTATACGGATCTATTTGAATTGATTGAAATTGCCGAAATGCCAATGGATGAAGACTTGGTGGCTGTCATTAAACGAATTTCCGATAGCAAGGTTTTTCAGATTGGACTATCCTGGCTAGAGGCTTGCGAGGGGCCCGGAGAGCCGCATACGAGGTTAGATGACTACTCGACATGGCACTGTAACTACTAAACGGCGAATCGGGTAGGCGGGAAATTCTAACTCCCGCCCCCACACCACCTGCCACCAATTTCAGCCGACTCTTCGCTACCCCCAAGTGCTTGCTGAGAAACTTCACCAACTCCAGATTCGCCTTATCATCCACTGGCGGTGCCGCCAACTTGATCCGCAAACGTCGCACTCCGTGTTCAACTTCCTCCCAATAATTCAACAGCTCGCTTTTTTCGCTTTCGGAGTGACCTTGCACCTCAATAAACTGTCCGCCATAGCACAGCCCCTTCCGAATCACTTGCGCCCGCCAAGACAAATCAAACGTTTATCTGTGCGGATAAACATCTTGCCATTTGCCACCGCAGGCGTGGCATGAATACCCGATTTCAACTGGCTAATTCCCAGTAATTTGAACTCTCTTGAAGCCGCCACCACCACCATTTTTCCTTCTCGACTACCGCAATAAATCTTGCCATCGGTGACAATAGGTGAACTGAAAAAAGTCCCGGATGCCACCCG
Source organism: Verrucomicrobiales bacterium (assembly GCA_021648365.1). Lineage (GTDB taxonomy): Bacteria > Verrucomicrobiota > Verrucomicrobiia > Verrucomicrobiales > DEV007 > JAADHD01. Next base: position 45,225 of record JAKISY010000026.1, on the reverse strand, counting down.
TTGCTGATAAAGCTTGTTGCCCGTCTCAGCTTCCACACAGGTCAAAATCCCCCCATCACCCCATAAAAAAAACAGCCCATTGTAAACGAGCGGTGTCGGCACATAGGGCAGTCCCTTTCTTTCTAAACTGTACAGCTTTTGCGCCTGACCGCCTGCACCCCCCAAGCGTAGGGCTACACTCTCTTTGCCTCCCCCGCCCGATCCTAAAGTGGCAAACATCACATCGCCCGACAAGGCAATCGAGCCAACCGAGCGCTGCTTAAAACCTGGATTGTATTGCCACAACAACTCTCCTGTCTTAGCATTGAGAGAACTGAAACCGTGAGTGGAATTGACCACCAATACTTGTTTCACCCCATCCTTGCCCTGATAAACCACCGAGGTGCTATAAGCTGTTTTTTCCTTATCGCTTCCCATCTCATTTTCGCGATCATAGCGCCAAACCTCTTCACCACTCACACAGTTGAGCGCCACCACAGCACTGCGCTGTTGCAGCTTGTGCTCACATTGCACAATCAGCAGACCATCCACCAAAATAGGCGAACTGGCGGTGCCATGATCCGAGCTAGAACCCTCGAACTTCACACTCCAAACCTCTTTCCCCGCATGATCCACCGCCACCGTATGAATATGATCTCCTGATCCCCAAAACAAATACACCCGCTCAGCATCCACAGCTGGGGTCGAAGAAGCAAAATTATTAAACCGATGCTGATGGTGCTCTTTGAACGCCTCAGACCATTTCCACTTCAGCTTGCCGCTTCCTGCATCGTAGCACAACAAGCTTCGCTCTTTGTTTCCCTTAGCTGTGACCGTAAGAAAAAGATCATTGCCCCACAACACCGGAGAAGAATGCCCGCTACCGGGCAAGTCAACGATCCAATTAAAATCCGCAATCGTGACCTTACTCGGCAAACCCACCGCCTTGCCTTGACCAGCTCCATTTTCCCCACGAAACCGAGTCCACTCCTGCGCTTGAGAAACATCGGCGATCAGCCAAGCTGCCATCAAACCGACAGCCAAAATCACTTGAGGGGATTTCATCAGATTCATTTAAAAGCAGCCCTTGCTGCAAAAGTAATAAATACCAAATGCTCAAACGCGCAAGCGACTTAATCCAAAATAAGAGTCGTGCCAGTGGGCGCTTTAGGTTTGGGTTTAGGCTTCGGTTTATTCGGATCCTCCGGCGGTTTGGGCTTACTCGGAAAAGCTGCTTTGACAAAAAGTCGAGTGTGCGGAATCTCTGGTGGATGCACATCCTCTCGGATCTCCTTACTGCCTTTCGCCTCGGATGCCGCCAGCGCGGCTTCATAAATTTGGCGTGTCCACGGCTGCACGTATCTCGTGAAATACGTTATTTGTTCTGCTCTCAAATCCGCACTGAATTTTGCTCGTGCCCCTTCATCCTTCATGGTTTTAGGCACCAAAGCAGCAATTTTTTGGTCGATGCTAGTAATCGCCTTCTTCTGTGCAGCGATTACTTTGGGACCGATATTCTTAACCAAAGTCTCATACACCTTCATCGGGATCGCATCCATCTTTACAGTAATCGTCTCACGTTTCGGCATCGCCTTGGGATCAAATTTCTCCCCCTCCCAAGTCGTCCAACCTGCCGCGATGCGATGAGACTCTGAAATATTCCTCGCCTCTAGGTAAGCGTCGAAGCTGTCAGCACTGACATAATAATAGAACAAAGCGTTGCGCTGTAACGACACCTTTTTACAAACCTTGTCAAAATTCGACCCCCGTTTTTTAAATTGCTCAATCTTCCAGCCGCCCTCTTTTTTGAATCCCAAACTCAACTTCAGTCTATCCGAGCTGCCATACCGTTCGACAAAATAACTGAAATCTCTTGGCCCCAATTTACCTTTACCAAAAAATGCCTGCACCTTCTTAGGGTCTAAGCGCAAACGCCTCACATAAAAATCACGACGATCTTCATTACCAAACAATCTCGCCGCCATGCTCTTTTCTGGCAGCGCGATGCCATCCTCACCCATTTCGGTCAGCATCACTTGATCCAAGCCCAAGCTTTTTGTAAAAGCCCCCTTCCTGCGAACTTTTTCCTTCTCTGATAAATAACTCGTGCGCTCTTTATTCTGTCGAGTGGATTGCAAAGCGAAGGTATAACTCCCCAAATCGCCGCCGGAATAAACCAATTTAGGGAAATTTTTGTAAATCACATCGCGCACCTTGAGCACATGAGAATAAGGATCCCCGACATAATACACTTTGCCAAATTTACAGATCACATAATGCGCCCTCGATTCTGCCGACGCCCTGCGCGGATTAGGCATCTTCACCACCTTCGGCGCTACCTTTTCCTGCTCTGGCGTTTGCGCTAAAATGGCTTTCATCTTAGCCAATTCCTCAGCCGCTTCCATTACCTTTTCCTCATGACTTTTCTGCTGCGCCTCTTCGTCATCGATTTTTTTCTGCAGCTCCTCCATGTCGGAGTTTTTCTTAGCAAGATCCTTATTATTGTTTTCAATCTTATCGATTTCCAACATCAATTGCTGCAGCGTTTTTTCTGGTTTCTTTTTGGTATCTGCACTCGCTTGCTCCAATTCTTTTAAGTTTTTACGTGTATCATCCGCTCGCACCTTCAGTTCTTGCAGATCTTCCTCAGTGACATCTGGCAGATTCTCCACCACCACTTTCACCGCCTGACTCAGACCTAGGCTGCTAATGATCAATATCAACAACAACACCCCGACCACATTGGTCAGGGCATCCAACAAGCTATCCATGCTCGGTTCGCTGTCGTCTTTTTTTCTCCTCGCCATTGTTACTTTTTAAGAAATTTTGCAAATACGCTCAAATCCACTTTCCCCTCGCCAGGCAGCGGAAGCTTACCAGGTAAAATCTCCGCACCTGTTGCCCGATTGAAAGTCGATACCGTGCTGTTCGCACGCTTGAAATTAGCTACCGAAGCAGAATTACCACGCACCAAAAATATCAACTTGCGATAAGGCTTCTCACCGATTTTTTTGAGTAAGTCTAAAAAATCCTTATTCTGTTTCAGCGAAGCTGAAGGGAACTCGACAGGCGGCTCCGTCAGGCTGGTATGGATTAAAACCGTTTTATCAGCAATTTCGACAAAATACGGCTCGATATTTGAAGCCGAACCACTCGACTGCACGCGCAGTGCTGCTATCTTTGGAGGAAGCTTGCGCTTTTTGATCTCTTTCTCTAACTTCTCGACCTCTGCCAGCAACTCAACTTTATCCTTGTCGAGTTTTTTATTCGTCCGCATCAGCAGATTGAGTTTAGCGATCAGTTCGTCCCTCAAACTATCAATCTGCTCATTGCTGGCGAGCAGCTCTTTTAATCGATTAAGTTTCTCGCGCTTGGCCCGTAGATCCTCCTGATTTTGAATCAAGTTCTCCACCAGCTGTCGCAGCTTGTCGAGTTTTACTTTATCCTTCTCTTGCTGCTTTTTCAGCTCGACGTATTCCTTGGCGACTTCGATCTCCTTGGGTTCCTTGCCCTCCCCCTTGTTCATCTGAATCAGATTGATGAAAACAATAATCATCGTCAAGCACCCGATCACACAGACCAGAATGCTCAAAAAAGGGAAGAGAGAAATCTCTGCTCCACTGCTTTTCCGTCTTGCCATTATATAAAAATTTCAGAATGTCATGCAAAGAACCACCGCAATCTACTCAACGACCGAACCAGCCTTTTTTCTGAATCACCACTTGTTTGCCATTCAACTCCTTGAGCACCTGATTTAAATTCTGAATACCTTCGGCGAGAGGTTTTATATTGCTTTCAATCGCTTTAATCGAACCTTTCTCCACTTTTTCCAGTGTTCCAAAAAACTCTTTATCGAGCTTCGATTCATAGGTTTCCGCACGTTTACCAATGGCGTCCAGTTGGGTATCAATCACACCTGCTACCTCCTTGAAATATTTTTGCTGATTGTCCAAGGAACCTGACATGCCGTCCTGGATATTGGCAAACTTCTTCAACATATCCTTCTGATTGACCGCCATCGCCTCCCCAATCGCTTTCAGCAATCCTGAGTCGCCACCTGCATTGGAACCCGCTCCCCCGTCATTCAGACGGCGCAACAGATTATCGATACAGTATTCGTCAATATCGGTGATCAACTCCTCCTCGCTGTTCTGTAAGGAACTCGCGGGGAAACTCAAAATGATACTGAAAACCAGAGCCAGCAAGGTGGTATCAAACGCCACCCCCAACTGATCCAAAACATTCATCAGTGGCTCCTTGATCGCATCCATGTCGCCTGCCTCACCTCCCAGCACTGCACCAAAACCACCAATCGCACCACCAATCCCGATCACGGTGCCGATGAAACCCATGATCGGAATCGACCAGAGAAAAACCTTCACAATGGTGTAGCCCCCGATCACTTTATTGGCATCAATATCAGACTGCGATGACAACATTTGAGTCACCTCAGGGTTGTTCTGTCGAATATAGAAAAACTCCAACGCTTTGCGGATTCGGTGCACGATGTAGGTGTTCCTCAATAGCGGAGGGAAGTTGATGATGTGTTCGTGGAACTCTGCCAAGTTGTGAATATTGATCTCCATATCAATATCGCTTGGCAAAGCTTCGATCATCATCGCTCGACGCTGCTTGCGGATATTGAGGCCTTTCATGATCAAAATAGCCAAACACCAGAACATCAAAAAAGTGGTCACATACTGAGAGTTTCCACGTTCACAGAACAGTTCGCGCAAATACGAACCCACTGTGATGTCTGCCCCCTCCACCTTCTTAGGCAGCATCATCATCACCAAATACCAACAAAAAGTAGACATCAGGCCAATGCCCATCGTCATCCAAATATTCACTTGAGACGGATGAGGTCCCTGCCCCACTTGCATCTCTTTCAAGGCTGGTAAATCGTCATGCAACTCATCTGCCATTTCCTCTCCAGCAGACGAACTCTTTTCTGGCACCATTGCAGAGATATCCGTCGGTTGCAGATCAGGTTTCGCAGGAGCGATGGGTGCCACATCCGGCTTCCCCCCCATACTCGCAGGTATCTGGATCTTAGTTCCACAACCTGGACATTTCACCGTTTTACCCGCTTGATCGACTTCCGCCTGCAGGTGCACTTCACATTTTGGACAACTAAATTTCATCTCTATTTTTCGTTAATTAAAACTATTTCGCCTTAAACTGCTGCCTATCCTCAACCTTACCTAATAACGCGCTGTCGATATTTGACCAGTCAAAAATTCATTTTCCCGGCACTTTCAACGCTGACGTATTTTATCTGCACTTGCCAATATCAGCTCTTCCGTATTTTCCCAATCAATACAGGGATCGGTGATTGATTGCCCATAAACCAAATCCAGCGGAGAGTCGGTGATCGCCTGATTTCCCGCTACCAAGTTGCTCTCCAACATCGCTCCAAAAACGTGGTGATTGCCATCCACCCACTGCTGGACGATCTCCGCGAATACCCCTGGCATACGCTGCGGATCTTTACTGCAATTAGCGTGACTCGCGTCGATCATCAACCACGGCGATAGATCCGCTGCGATCATCTCCTGCTCCGCACCTGCGACCACCTCTGGCGAATAATTCGGACCATCATCACCACCTCTTAGAATCAAATGCGAATACACATTGCCCTTGGTGCTCACTGCAGAAGCCACGCCCTCTGGACTGACTCCGAGAAAGGTCTGTGGTTGAATCGCCGCTTTCACCGCATTCACTGCGGGCGTGATCGCTCCACTGGTGGTATTTTTGAACCCCACCGGCATCGACAATCCAGAAGCCATCTGACGATGCGTCTGCGACTCTGTCGTGCGTGCACCGATCGCAGCCCAAGCAATCAAATCCGCGATATATTGTGGGGTGATCGGATCCAAAAACTCCGTCGCCGTCGGCACTCCTAGATCCAGCACCTGCTGCAAAAATCCACGCGCCTTGCGCAAACCTAGCGGAATATTGGCACTGCCATCGAGATCGGGATCCATGATCAAGCCCTTCCAACCCACCGTAGTGCGTGGTTTTTCAAAATACACCCGCATCACCAGCTCCATGCAGTCCCCCACTTGATCCCGCAAACCTGCCAAACGCTGCGCATACTCGTGACCCGCCACCGGATCGTGAATCGAACACGGCCCCACCACCACCACAAAACGCTCATCCTCTCCATTGAGAATTTTTTGAATCTTCTCACGCGCACCCACCACCACCGCAGCCTGTTGCTCGCTACGAGCTTGCTCATGAGCCAACAAAGCCGGTGCCGGTAGCGGCACGTTGTGTTGGATATTCAGATCGCTGATAGGGGCACTCATGATAAATAAAAAAGGATAGAAAGGTCAGAGTTCGCTTTTGTCCAGCAGATACTTTTCGATCATCAACAAAGTCACCTTACCTACCGTCTCCAGACTCTCCGCACTCAACTTATCCACTGTATCTCCTGGCGTATGCCAGTAGGCATATTCCATGTCAATGATGTCCAAAGTAGGAACCCCCGCCTTATTCAAAGGCACATGATCATCCGTGATGCGCTGACTGCCCATGCCAAAATATTTCCTCAAGCCGGCATCTTCAGCAGCCGCAAATAGTTTCTCCACCAAGGGCGCAGGAGAATCACGCGGCACTCGAATCGCCAAATCGTGATCGCCCACCATATCCAATAACAAACCCCACTGTGGTCGCGTTTTTTCTGACCACTGAGATAAAGACTCTGCATAATATCGGCTGCCATACAAACCGTCCGTATCGCTGTAATCCACAAAAGCCTCCTCACCATCAAAAAACACCAATTCAATCCGAGCCGCCGCCTCGGGTCGTTGCGCCAAAACCCTCGCCATCTCTAGCAAAACCGCCACACTCGATCCCGGGTCGTTGGCTCCCACAAATTCAAACTCTGAGAACTTTTTGCTCTCATAGTGAGAAACCACCAAACCCGCCACCGGCCGCGTCCACAAATCTGCTGCTGGCTGCGACCCTGCATAGCGCACGCGTAAATTCACAAACTCCACCTCACCTTGCGGTGTTTTGTTTTTAAAAACCTGAGCCTGCACCTGCCAGCCCCACTGCTCCAGCACTTGCTGCAAATAACGCTGAGTTTTTTTTAGTTTTTCAGATCCTGCACCCCTAACGCCAATGTCCGTCTGCGCTTGCACATAAGACAAAGCGCGCTCTCCGGAGAACTGCTTATACGCCGCCTGATCTGGATCGAACTTCAATCCACCGTCGCACGCCGACAAGCTCAAGCTACAAGCCATCACTGCTACCGCGAAGCCTATAGCTGCAAGCTTATTCATCGGGCAAACCTAGCACACCCAATACTCGGTCGAGGTCGTCGTTGCCAAAATACTCGATCTCAATCTTACCTTTTTTTTCCCCATGAGCCAGCCGCACCCGCGTCCCCATGTGCGCCTGCAGGCGCTCTTGTAGCTGCTGCATGTAGGGCGTCAAAACCGTTGCCCCAGTCGCTGCCGAAGCTTTTTTCACTCCCTCCCCACCCTTCAGATGATCAGAAACCAGCTTCTCCGTCTTGCGCACCGTGAGCTGTTTTTTCAAAACAATATCCGCCAACAAACATTGCTCAGCCGCATCCTTCACCCCCAGCAAAGCCTTCGCATGACCCGTCGAAAGCAAACCCTGAGAAACCAGTGAACTCACTGGCTCAGCCAAATCTAAAAGCCGAATCGCATTCGCCACCGTCGCCCGGTTTTTTCCCACCCGCCGCGCGATCTCCTCCTGTTTCAAACCAAACTCACGAGACAAACGCGAATACGCCTCCGCCTCCTCGATCGGGTCGAGATCCTCACGCTGCAAATTCTCAATCAGCGCCATCTCCAATACCGCAGCATCCGTCGCTTCACGAATGATCACCGGCACCTCAGTCGCCTCGATCTTTTGACAAGCTCGCCAACGACGCTCACCTGCGATCAGTTCCAGTTTGCCATCCACCTCACGCACGATCAAGGGCTGGATCACCCCCTGCTCGCGGATCGATTCCATCAGCTCCTCCAAACGCTCGTCATTGAAACGCTTACGTGGCTGAAACGGGCTAGGCACAATACGATCCAGAGCAACTCGACTCACACGCTCTCCGCCCGATTCCTCAACCGAGGCACCCGCTCCACTCGAGTCCTCAGCCGCTTTCGCTTCCGCCTTGCTCGCCTTGGTCTTCACTGGAGCCTTGATCAAAGCCCCTAATCCTTTTCCTAATGCCTGTTTTGCCATGTTTCTAAACTCAGACTAGAAAACAAACCGCACAAACGCAAACCCGAAGAGCAAGATAAGTGCAAATAAATCAACAAACTTACTGACTGACCGCGATCGCCTTGTTCAAAGGCGCGCCCGAAGGATCCAATACTCGAACAGTGACGAACATCACCATCGCCGTGCGACTGCGCTCGTCAATGCTGCTGCGAAACAAGCGACCAATCCCAGGTATATCTCCTAAAAATGGTATCTTATCCTCCACCTTCGTCGATATCTCGCCAATCAAACCGCCGATCGCCACCGTCTGCCCATCCCAAACCGTCACGCTGGTCGTTTCTTTGGTGGCTTCAAATACCGGTTGCAAAATTCGGTTAGCTGTTGCCAGGGTGTCGCCATTAAAAATTGGGGTGCCGTAATTAATAAAACCAATAAAATCCGATACCTCAGTCACTATATTCAGGTTCACCGTCATATTGTCGGCAGACAAAGTTGGTTCGACTTCTAAAATTTTACCTAACTCACGCATCTCAAAAGCCGTTGGGTTAGCAGGAGTCACAGCAAAACCATCAGGAGTGTTGGTCGCGCCGGTCCCCACATCGATAAAAGTCGTATTACCTGTGCTATTCGGAATCTCTGGCGGATCATACTCCGTTGGATAAATAAACTCTCTGATTTGCTTGATCACCGCTTTGTCACCCGAGCGAGTCACCACGCTGGCTTCACTCAGCACATCCACCCCTTTTTTCTGATCCAAAGCCCTGATCACCATTTGAAATTGCGGGTCCGTAAAAACCCCCGACACCGCAAACACTCCAGGCGCCACCGCCATACTCGCGCCACCGACAGAGGACAAATTCGACTCCAATACGTCATCAATACTCAAGGTCGATTTGACTCGTCCCGAACGATTCCCCGCTGTCACTGGATTCCTCCCAACTGGCGTCATCGATCCCGGCGGCACAAAGGGAAAATCTGAAGCCTCGCGCGCTTGCCCATTACCCGTCGTCCCTCCACCAAAAAAGGTCTTATTACTGCCTGGCACATTGGCAGCACCCAACAACCAATCAAAACCCAGCTCATTCAAACGATTTTCCGACACCTTGATCATCCGGAAATCAATCTTGATCACTTTAGCACCCTCACCCCGAGACGCGATCACCATCGATTCGATCACCTCGATATTAGCCGGAGTATTACGCACCATCAAAGTAGCCGTCGCAGGGATAAACTTTGCCAAAGAGCCCTGGGGAAAGGTCACCCCATTTTGACTAAGAAAATCCTTAGCAGTCACCCGCTTCACCAAAGTCCCACCACCACCGCCACCCGCATCGTCGGCAAAGGGGTCATCCGATGCCGCAGCATCCCCGCCGCCAGAACCACCACCGCGAATGAACCCTGGTGGCACCTTAAAGCGCCGCGTCATCATCGCTGTCTCATCCGCGTCACTCAAAGCAACCAAGCGCACCGCATACGCCTCCACCCTCGGCTTCAATCCCACTCTCGCACTCACATAACGCAACACCTCACCCAGCGGCACGTGACTCAACCTGATATCCACCGTTTGATCCTTGATCGACGGACCACTACCTGTATCGATCACAATATTCAAACCCTTCTTGGTCGGATCAGGCTCCCGCACATCCAACTCCTGAGCTTTTTGCACCAAAAAATCAATCACATCCCCCAATCTCGCCCCCTCAAACTCGATACTAGGTATAATGATCGTATCCATTTTTTCCTGAATCGCCTTCGCTTGGTTCCCCATGCTAGCGACATCAGGATTGACAATCGCACCCGACATCCTCAACTGATTCGGCACTGGCAACTCCCACCCTTGCGCCACTTTTTGCAACATCTCAGCACGCGTCTGATTGCGAGCCGCTTTAGCATAATTAGTCGCCAAGCGATCCACCTGTTCCATACCTCGGCGTGCCGCCTCATTATAAGGATCCACCGCGATCACCTTCGCATAAGTCTCTGTCGCTTCATCAAAACTGCCCAAGTCCAAATACCCTTGTGCCACCTTTAACAACTGATCGACCTCAGCCACCTTCTTGATATGCATCGGCGTGCGCGCTCTATTAAAATAGTCGTCATCCTTCACCTGCCCCAGCAGTTTCCTCAAATCAGGAGAAATCGCCCCCGCATGCATACCCGACTTGCGCGCCGCCGTCATCGCCTGACTGAGCAACTTCTCCGCCGCATCCAAACGCCCCTCGTCTATCAACTGACGTGCATACTTCACCACCGCCGTCTGATAACGCTGAAACACCCCCTCGCGCAAAGACGCGCTCGCCGGAGCCGTGTCCAAACTCTGAAAAGCCTTCACATATAAATTCACCGCCTCACGATAATTTTTCTCCGCATACTCACGATCCGCCTGCTGCACCAAGTCCTGCGCCTGCCGCACCCGTGCTTGCCGCTTGAGCACCTCCTTCTGCGCCACCCCAGGCACACCACCACTCACCGCCCCACCGGCACCACCCTCAGCTCTCACATCTAGCCTCGCAGTCGCTAGCAAAAACAACACAGCAAGGCAAAAAAACGGAACCTTTGTCCCGTTCTTCATCTCAACTGCCCTATTCTTCGCTACACTCACTTTCTATAAAATATCACCAACGAACCTCATTCCTACGCCATTATTATCAATCATCAAGCCCAGCTTGAAGCCGTGCACTATGCAAAACCGATATACTAACAGATTCCCCCCACCGAAAGCAACCCACTTTCCACATATTTTTCACCTTCGCTCAGCACCTAGATAACGAAAGACAAATTCCCTGTATTGATACAGTTTCCAAACCAAGAAACACCCGCTAAACAAGCATACAGATAACACTGCAGCAGACCATAAGCCATCCACCACTTCCACCGCTTCTCTTGTAGTGCCCTGATCAGGAAATATATAGCCACCAACATCAGCGCAAACATCAGACTGTAGCCCCTCGCCTCCGTAGAAAAGCGCAGATGCAAGGATGCATCGCCAACAATCCCGCCGCAAAAATGCCCGCCTCAGAACGGCTCAATCTTTTCAACAACACCGCCACCATGAAAATGGACAACAACCCGCCCACCAACGCCGGCAAACGCAACGGCCATTCGTGGATCTCCCCTATCGCCCGCCCCGCCCACCATTGATCAAGAGCAAAACAAGAACGCGACAGCACACTGTAAAAAACGTGATTATTCCCCTGATGATTACCCCAAAAGGTAGTCGACCAAGTAACCTGATGATAGTCCGGCAAGGTTTCCGTTTTCAGATCACGCGCAGCCCCCTTGAAACTACCACCAATGTAACGCTCAAAAACATCCGCCTCATCATTATACAAACTCAAATCCATCCGCGGACCGCGCACAAAAACCGCCGCGATCAAAATCAACAAAATCCAAGCATACCAACGCCAGCGATCCACCCCAGATGTTACCTGCAAAGCCGATTTTTCACTTTCAAAATACCAAAGCTTGCGACTCAACAACAACACCGCAAGCAAAGCCCCATCCACAGCCGCCGACCACCACCACCCAGCATGCATGTAGTGCACCAGCTTGATACTTTTACCCGCCTCGACTCGATCAGAAATCGCGCGTGCCCAATCCTCACCTGTCGACAACACCAAAACCATGCAACTCACCAGCAGCACCAACAAAAACAGCATCAAACCACGCTGCTCTTTGCCATCCCCCAATATCAGCGACATGTAACGTGCTAACATCGGCTCAGCGGTCTTGCCCTTCTCTATTACTGCTTTTTCCAAGACCTCCACCCTAGCATCAAAAACCCGCAAATCGCCCCTTTATTACTCCCCCCTCTTCCATCAAAACACCTCATCACATGAGCATAGCAGCGATGCCCCTGTGGTTGATTTTGCAGAAGCTCAGTTGAATAACTTCATCATTTGTTAACAGAACGGCATCCAACTCAACTGTTCGATACCGTTCTCTTAAAATATCACTTTTTCTCGGCTTCCTGCTCCATGGCTTGTTTAACTGCCTCTTTGGTTTTCGCTTGAATTTTGGGCATGATATCGATCATGATTTTTTGCATTTCTTGCATCGAAGCCTGCTGCAGCTCCATCTGTTTGTTGACATAAACCTGACCAGCTGGTGTCTCGAACAATTTGATCAAGTCGTTGACTTCTTCTGTCGTGAATACCTTAGCGTAAACTCTCACCATCATTGCCCCAATATTCTCCCAAGACAGCATTTTTTCGACTTCTCCCATTGAAACTTCCATTATTTTCTTTGCAGAAATTTTTTCTTCTTCGCTGAGTCCTTGCTGATCCAGCATCGCCATCTGCATGTTTTTCACCCCCTCCAAGGCAGGCGCCATGTTTTCTTTCACTTTCATGGTGGTCATGAATTTCTCCACCGCAGCGACGGTTTCCGGATTCAATGCTTCCTCCGGGGCAGCTTGTGTCGATACAAGGCTGAAAAGTAAAACTGTAGCGAAACACACCGCCAGTCCTGAGATTCGATTTTTCATGAATTGATTGATTTTAGTTTTCATTATTTGATTGCTTATAGTTACAGCCGAATTCCGTTCGGCGCTTTTACAATTATGTCGATTCCACATTGTAGCAAACACCTATCTCTGGCGATTACAAAATACCTCCCCTTTTGTATAGCCCGTCAATCTTCACGACAGAAGCAACTATTAGCTCCACCTATCTGCCCGCACGGACGAGGGATTCGGTTCAAATCGAATACAATCAGCTTCTTCCTGCAAGGGGGCAAGTGAAAGAGATTTACCCCGAAGGGGTTGAAGGTGACAGACCACGGCATCGCCGTGGGGCTGATGTGAAAAAATGACCCTGCCCAGAAAGGGCATAACGATGGTCTGAAAATTGTGACACTTAGGACCTTATCGTTCAACCGTAAGCCCAACATTACTTTTTTTTGTGTTCACAAATCACTCCAATGAACGCCAAAGGTAAAAGTTTAAATACGACTCCCAACCAGCAAAATCTTTGAAAATCTCATCTATCACATCTTTCCCAGGTTTACTGCCAGTATAAAAAAGCCCGTTCACCGCTTTATTCAGACCCGCATCCCCATAGGTGATGCAGGACATCTCAGCCATGGATTTCATCAACACATAATTGGCTGTCCATAAGCCAATCCCCTTGATCTCCGTCAGCTTAGCTATTTTTTCCTGCTTAGACTCACAAGCTCTCAGAATCGATTTACTCATTCCACCATCAGCAAAAATTTTACTGATGATGAGTAAGTATTCAATTTTTTGCCTAGAAAGCTTCAACTCCCTCAACTTCACCCTGCACGCTTTCGCCAGCACCTCTGGTGTTGGAAAGGCGTAATAAACTCGGCCTGCCAAAATTTTCTGCTCGCCGTATTCTTCTACCAAAGACCTCTTCACCTTATGCGCAAACGTGAGGTTGATCTGTTGACCAATGATAGCCCAGCAAATCGCCTCATATAAATCAGGGATTCCCACCAACCTACTGCCGTAGTAGTCTTTCACAAAATGACTCAGAACGGCATGCTCCCTCAGCAATTTGTAAAAAGGATCGATATTCCGATTCAGGTCGAACCATTCCGTCACAAAAACCCTCGCGCGCTCCAGATCGCCATCACTCACCTGATGTTTTTCCAGCTCTACCTGCAAAACATCCGCTTTCTGCGAGATCCTTATAATTCCGTCACCATCTGGAAACGTAAGCAACCTCGATACGGCACCACCTGACACAAAATACAAACATTCATCAAACCCCCGATCTAAAAATGTCAGCGTTTCTTTAAATGAAACCTTATCCGGTATCGGAATAGTGATGTTAACAGTTTTGTTCATATTTGATTAGCTCCGCCTTCACCTCAAATTACCTTTCTCCAAATCCAACAACCACTGTTTTTTTGGCAACCCTCCTGCATACCCAGAAAGTTCACCTCTAGATCCAATCACCCTATGACACGGAATGATGATACTGATTTTGTTCATGGCGTTTGCCGACGCCACAGCGCGCACGGCTTTTCCATGATTCATAGCCACAGCCTGTTCGCTATACGAGCACGTTTTGCCATAGGGTATATTCAGCAACTCGTTCCAAACCTGCTTCCTGAAATCTGTACCGATCATATGCAATGGCACGGAAAAACGGGTTCGACTTCCTTTGAAATATTCACCCACTTCTTTCCTAACCTGATTCAAATGAGGGTTCAGCCCAGGAATCATCACCGCGGCCAGTTCCTTCTGGATAGCAGCGACATTCTCTTCCAGCTTTTCCTGTCCGACAAAGCCGAGGAAACAAATACCCGTTTCACTGGCACAAGCGATCAGGCTACCGATTGGCGAACTGAATCTCAGCGTATTGACCACCATCCTGTGCTTAGATTTGCTCGCTGAATCGCCAAAAATCGAGCGGTAGCTTTCATTAAAACCACTCAGTGAATCATACCCGCTTTCAAAAGCCGAAAATGTAACCGACTCTCCTTTTTTGATATGGGTGAACGCGTAGTTGATTCTCACCATTCGCTGAAACTGATGAAAAGTTACCCCATAATTCTTTTTGAACCAACGCCTGATCGTATGAGGTTCATGACCTTTCCTTTTAAGGTCAGAGTCACTGATTTTCTCATGAGGATATTTCTGTAACTCCGCGATGATGCCCTCGATATAAGCCGGCGTATTCCCAATCATCTGCATAGGCTTGCAAATCTTGCACGGCCGAAATCCATTCTCCAAAGCTTCTTGCGCCGTATCGTAAAAAGTAACATTCTCAGCTTTAGGGATTCTTGCACGACAAGACGGACGGCAAAAAATTCCAGTTGTTTTTACCGCCGTCACAAAGATGCCGTCATACTCGGTATTTTTAGTTCCAAGGATACGATATTTATCTTCAAATAACATCTGCTGCTTCATTCTTTAAGCTGTTTTGGAAATAAAATTTCGAAGGATTGTTCATCCACGACCGTCTTGATAGAATCTTGCATGTTGGAAATTGAATCGTTATATATGAACGGCCCCATACTGACTCGTTTGACTCCAAGTTTACCCAAAGTCTGAAAACAAGGTAAATCGGGCATACACATTACATTTATAGGCAGTTGCGTAGATTCAACGACACCTCTTATTTCACTTTCATTGATGATTGCTGGCACAAAAATCCCATCCACTCCACTTTCAGAATAAAGCTGCGACCTTTTCACCGCCTCAGCATAAGCATCCTCCAACCCTACCACGTAAGGATCCGTGCGCACATTAATGAACACGTTAATGTCATTTTGACGCAAATTCGCTTTGATTCTCAAAAGCTTCTCAGCAAACTCTGCAGCATCAACAAGTTCTCTTTTTCCACCTACCACCGAGTCTTCCAAATTGATCCCCACAACTCCTAGTTTGCAAAGATTCTCAATGTTATGCACAATTTGAGTGACGTCACTAGCGTAACCACTTTCAATATCCACAGTCAAAGGGATGTCGATTTTTGATTGAATATTCGCTACAATCCTCAAGAGATCATCAAAGGGCATATTCTCCCCATCCTCGTATCCCAGAGTTGATGCGATTGCTGCACTTGATGTGCCTACCGCTTTGAAGCCCAAATCTTGAAAAATTTGGGCACTATGAGCATTCCAAACATTGCCTAGCAGCAACGGTGAATCTTGATGATGCAGATTTAAAAAACTTTCGTGTTGGTTCATAATATTTTGTTTTTTTGAATTACATCACTAGTAACCATCAAGCAAAGCCACCCAGCTACCGAAAATTTAACAAGTATGTTTTTTCTTTCATTTTTTTCACAAAATCAAATTTCGAAACCATCAACCTCGATCCGCAGACACCTTATTTACTCTCCATCCCCCCTCCCCCAAAAACCCACAATCCCTGCCCTCATTCCCCGCACGAGAACTTACCATAAAGAAACTCCGCCTCACTCGAATTCACACTCAATCCAAACTCTTCAGTTAGAAGTTTTTGCAAAATGCTAGCCCCGTCAATCATCACAACTTCCGTCGCCCCCTCCTGAATGCGATGAAATTCTCCATTGCGCAAAGAGCGAATGCAGTTGGCATCTTTTCGACATACCACCAGATTATTTACAAACACCGCCTGCTCATGTCGATGTGAGTAAAAGTGACCCAACAAACAATCCGATTCTATATGCCGCGCCAAATCAAAAGTATAAAGCGTGACAAAATCATCTTTCTGAAAAATTTGCAGCGCATACTCATTATTGGAATCCCTCACCACACGATAACGCTCCGCCCCCTCTCCCTGCTCTACTCCAGAGGTTAAACTTACAGGGAACCGCGAGCCAAATTGACCAAAGCCTGTATCCACAATATACCGATTTTCACCCAGCTTGAGCAAGGTCACTCGGTGTGTTTTTGGCACCTCTCCCCCATTCTTATAAACCACACGAGCCAAGAGGATTCTCACATCAAAGCCCATTTCAAATAACACATCATAGGTGAGCTTATTATGCTCAAAACAATAGCCGCCCCGCCCCTCTTGCACGATTTTTTTGTGAAGAGACTCACTGTCTAACGGAATATCCTCTGACAGAACAACCGCCAAGCTATTAAAACTAAATCTTGCTAAATGCCGACTTTGCAGCTGCCGAATGAACTCCAATTCTCCATCACCCTCACTCAAGTTCAAAGCCTCCAAGTAAGACCCCCTTATTTCGCTCAAGCTCATTTTCAATGATTTACAGTTTTTTACGTTTTATAGTAAGCGTTGCGTATCACACCCTTTGAAAGACTTCTTGAGTAAATAGAAAACCTCCTAGATCAACCCCAGCCTGAACTTTACGTCAGTCCTCTTCCGCATCATAGGGTCCAAGAAACTTATGACCATTAAAATGAATCATATGAGCTGGGTCGGACGCTAACCAAACTTCAGTTTCCCAACTCAAATCGGCAATCCACGGCCTGAATGATTCTCTATCTAAGAATGCACTGACATATATTTTTCCTAGAGGGCATTCTGAACTGAGTTTTTCCAAGTTGAGATGCCGAAGGCGTTCTATCGGGTTCGCTGAATCAAAATAAGGATTCCTGTTTTAACCTCGGCACCCTCGATTTTCTTATCTCGGAGGGAGATAAAGTTGGGCCATTCAAACAACAAAATGCTGCTTTCGCTACCGACTTTGCCAACAGTGGAGGAACCGCATTTCCTACTTGATTATACTGACTGCCTTCCGCACCCGAAAATTCAAACCAATCGGGAAAACTCTGTAGTCTCGCGCCCTCACGAACCGTCAAACGCCTCCTTCGACCATCTTTAAGTAGAACCCTCATCATATCTCCCGTTGCACCATTGAGATTCCGACAAGTTACAGTTCTGGACGGTCTATCCAAATGCAGATCACGAGGACGAGCGCAGTAAGAAGCCTTTTCATACTTAGCAACATATTTATCCATACTCGCAGTCAAAAATTTAGGGCAAGGTGGGAGTGTTTTAAGCAAATCACCCACAGCATCCCCAGCCGTGAACGGTCTCAGTTGATCAGGAACCGGAGATTTCCACACGCCTTTATGTGCAACCACGAAAAGCCTTTCCCTATTCTGGGGGACTCCAAAATTCACCGCCTTAAGAAACTCGATTTCTACTCGGTACCCCAACTTTTCAAGGTAATCGACAATCTCCTCAAGATAAGACCGCCCCTTGTAAAGCATTCCTCTGACATTTTCAAAAATGGCGAGTTTCGGGCGAATCCTCTCTACCGCAGAAAGAAATGCGGGGAATCCATCACGAGGGTCATCAATACCAAGTTGCAAACCTCCAACGCTAAACGGTTGGCAAGGTGGCCCCCCGATGATGATATCGTATTTCATCCGAAAATCTGTTTTATCGGTGAGGTGCTCATTATGACAATGCCCGTGCCAAATTGGCAGCATATGAATCGCAGGCATCCTGAAGCATCTCGTATCCTATTGTCCTAAATCCTACTGCCTCAAATCCCAGAGCCAAGCCACCACAGCCTGCAAACAGATCGAGCGCGAGCGGTGCTGACTTCTCGGGCTTTGGCACTGGAAGCTCATTTTCTATGTGTTTCAAATAATCGGACATCCTTAATTAAGATAAAAGAATGCCGATTAATGGGGAAACTTGCAATCCTGAACTCTACTTATTTAAAAAAACGACCCCTTAACAACGTGTTACCCGTATTCATAAAAAGGGCAATTATTTTCAGCTTGTTTGAACCACTCCCAATGACATAATACCATCCGCATGAAAGCTTCTCCCTCCGTTAAAATCAAAACCATCGAGCAAGCTTACGACTATGTGCTCGAAGTAACAACCTGCCTCATCTTCGGCTCCGAAAAATCCGACCTGCCTAGCCTTTGGGACGCTGTGGATTTACCAGAACAGCCGCCCGCTGGCCAGAAAGGTTGGGGCGAAAAAGTGGAAGCCATCTGGGTCTGGAAAAACGAACTGCCCGCCCACTTCCCTGACGAAATTTTCTACGGTAAACTACCTGGAGGGCTTGCGATGCTGATGTGTCTGGACTACTTGCAGCAAACCCACTACCCTGCTCATCACCGTCCCGTCTCCACCTGCAAACCGCTCGCCCGCGAGCTGTTTTCATTGATCAGAACCGAACCCCATACCAGCGCCGAACTGCGCCGCGCGATTTCCCCCGATGGAGACATCAGTAAGTCACGCATCAACACCGCCATCGTCGAACTGCAAACCACTCTCAACATCGTCCGCAGCAACGCCCCCGAAATCAAAAGAGACACCTGGCTGCCCTTTGGTGATCAGTATTTGCTCCCAGAGGAAGAGGAAGACTAATGAATCGCACCGACCGCCTACTCGCCATAGTGATGTTGCTACAATCACGCCGCGTGATCACTGCTGCCCAGCTAGCCGAGCATTTTAGCATCGCCGAACGCACCGTCTATCGCGACCTTGTTGCTCTCGCTGAAGCGGGTGTGCCTGTTGTTGGAGAAGCAGGCGTCGGTTACAGCCTATCAAAGAGCAACTACCATCTGCCTCCGGTGATGTTTTCACCTCACGAAGCATTGGCCTTGGTGACAGGCGGCCTGCTGAGCGAAAGCATGACCGATGCCGCCATGCGGGAAGCCACCCGCTCCGCGATGGGCAAAGTCATCGCCGTGCTGCCCTCGGATCTTCAGGATCGCATCGAACGCCTAGGCAAAACCATGCGTGTGCAGACTCACTCTGATCTTGGCTCTTATTAAAACCTACCGCAGGGGGAAATTAAAAATACCGCCGATACCTACCAAAAAAATCTCTGCGTCTCCGCGTACGGTTCTTTTTTAATGGAACTTCACCTAACAAATTTTACATCCAACCCATGCTCCTACCATTACGCCGCATCGCCCTATCTCATCAAGGGCTTACCACAGCACGCCCCTTTGGCAAAAGTCGGCAGGCAACCCTGGCTGTATTGGAACGCCTTGGTTACATCCAAATCGACACCTTGGCAGTGATCGAACGAGCGCATCATCACACCCTCTGGACGCGTATCCCCGACTACCAGCCGGATCACCTTCATCAGCTAGTGCGCGAGCGGCGAGCTTTTGAGTATTGGTCTCACGCAGCCTCCTATCTGCCGATGCGCGATTATCGTTTTGTCTTACCACAAATGGCAGCGATCAAACGCGGCGAGTCACCTTATTCCACCGAGGTCGATGAAAAATACCTGCGCCATGTCAGCGAGCGAATTCGTAACGAGGGTCCACTGAAAGCACGGCATTTCAAATCAGCTACCACCAAACAGGGCAAATGGTGGAACTGGAAACCCGCCAAACGCGCGCTAGAAAAACTCTTCATGCAGGGAAATTTGATGATCACGCGACGCGATGGTATGGAGAAGGTTTACGACCTGAGCGAAAGGGTGCTGCCACAGGATACCAATACCCGCGAACCTTCTCTAATGGAATTTGCCGAATACTTGCTTAACACATCGTTGAGTGCCCATGGATTCACCACCCTCAAACAACTCACTCATTTAAGATCTGGCCTTGCACTGCGCAAGGCTCTGAATACTCTTCTACAAGAAAAAATAGCCGCCAGAGAAATTAGAAAATTCACCATTGAGTGCATGCCGCCAGTGTATGCCCCACCGGACATCTTTGAGATGAAACTGCGGCAACCCACCAACAATGTCCGGCTTTTATCCCCCTTCGATAACGCCATCATTCATCGAGATCGAATGCAGCAATTATTTGCCTTCGACTACCGCTTGGAGTGCTACACCCCCAAAGCCAAACGCCAGATTGGTTATTTCTGCTTACCCATCCTCTATCAAGACAACCTGATCGGTCGAGTCGATTGCAAAGCCCACCGAAAAACAGGTCACTTTGAACTCATTCATTTGCACCTTGAGTCAACAAAAATCGATCTTGATCATTTCATGTTTCACTTCTCTAAAACCGTTCAACGTTTTTCAAAATTCAATCACTGCCACACGATTACGGCGTCAAAAGTGACGCCTAAAAAACTGACAAGTTCTATCAAAAAGCTTTTTTTCTAAACCCTCCTGACATAGGGTTGTCAGTAGCCTGCATTACAGATTCACCGATGCCTGCTACAACAGCCGGCAAAGCTATAAAGAAAAACTAACAATCAAAACATTACAATCATGAGTCAAACACCAGAACCCACTGTCGCCATTTCACTCACCGTAAAAAACACCGCCGATGCGCTCGATTTTTACACCAAAGCATTAGGAGCCAAAGAACTCTACCGTATGCCCAATCCAGATGGCGGCATTTTCCACGCAGAGTTCATGATCGGAAACTCATTAGTTTATATATCCGATGAATCGCCCGAATGGCACGCTGTCGCCATGCCAGAAGGCAGCTCGGCATCCTGCCTGTTTGCCGTCCAAACTGAGGACTGCGACCAATCCTTTGCCGCCGCAGTCGAAGCGGGCGGTATCAGCCTCAAAGAACCGCAAGATCAATTCTGGGGCGTTCGCTCAGCAATGATCCAAGATCCTTTCGGCTACCGTTGGAACTTCAATCACAAAACCGAAGACGTGTCCCCCGAAGAAATGGAAAAACGTGCCAAGGAATTCATGAATCAGGCTTAACATTTTTCACGACACTACACGACAAAGATATTCAACCGTAGAGGTTTGATATCTATTCAGGTGCAAGGGTGGAAAATGTCGTTAAGCACTACTTCTTAAACATCGCATTCTTTTGATCCCCACCGCTCAACACATAAGCGATCAGATCGAGGATCTCCTCCTGCTTGAGCATCGACAGTAACATCGGCGGCATTGGCGATACTTTACTCACCTCGATGCTCTTGACCTGCTTGCGGTCGATATTAACCCGCTGGTTAGGGTCGGAGAGATCCGTATTCAAGGTCACGTTATCTCCGCTTAGATTGACCACCACCCCGCTGGCAACTTCGCCATTAAGTTTGGTCACCACGATCGGTGCAAATTGCTCGTTGATCTCCTTGCTTGGATTAAGAATCTGATCAAGCAAATCATGCGCGCTGTAGCGCCCCCCGCACCAGTGAGATATTTACCCGCGCCATTGCGCCAACCGAACTCCGCGCCACTGACCACAATTCCGCATTCCCATCCCAGCCCGACAGGTCTTTGCCATTGAAAATCGGACGAAATCCATCTTGGGTAAACGCCAAGCTAGTGAAAGATAACAACAGGGCTAACAGGGGGAAGGTTTTCATAGATTATCAAATCATAAAACCACCCACACAGATTGCGAGTGATTTTATTCGCACCATCACGTCGCTTGACTTCACAAAATGCAACTTGAGACATTGATCGCAAGACTATAGTCTGACCACTCAACCCTCTGATCTATCTATGAGCTTATCACCCCACTGGTTTGGTCTGAAAAAAAACACTAAGCACGATCGCACGCCCACACACATCGTGGCATGGATTGGCAAATCCGTGTTCCTCCGAACCACTCCCCCCCTAATCTTCTCTGCATTTCTCTCGAACCACCCCCACACCATACTACTTCCCCACAACCTCCCCTCTAATGATTGACTTTTCCTCAGAATAGAGAGACAAAACAACATGCCATTCCTGACTCGCCTCTTCCTCATCAGCTCAATCTTGCTGCTAAACCTTCCATCCTCTGCCTTCGCAGGTGAAAAATGGCAGGACGTCAAAAGCTGGGTCTATCAGCTCACCGACTACACCGACGACAAGCTCGATGAAATCGCCGACGCCCCCTTTGATCTCGCCGTGATCGATCTCGCGCGTGACGGTAGTGATGACTATTTCACCAAAAGCGAAATCAAAATGGTCAAGAGTAATGGCAAAATCGTGCTCGCCTATTTTGAAATCGGCGCCATCGAAGACTACCGACCTGAATGGGATAGCGTGCCCGCAGATCTGAAAGCAGGCGAAGTAGACGGCTGGCCCAAGGAACAATACGTGAAATTCTGGGATCAACGCTGGTGGACTGTCATACAAGGACGCATCGACCAAGCCATCGCAGCAGGCTTCGATGGTGCCTACCTCGACCTGATCACCGCCTACGAAGAAATCCCGCACAACGGCACCAGCTCCGAAGATATGGCACAAAGAATGGTTAGCTTGATCGACAAAATATCCCGTTACGCAAAAAAGAAACAAGCTGGCTTCAAGATCGTCCCGCAAAACTGCCCAGAACTTTACACTTGGTCCTACTGGTCGGGCAAACCTAACTTGAAATACCTAAACGCCATCGATGGACTCGGTTTGGAATCCGTCTTTTTCATCGCTCATGACAAACCCTCCAAAGCTGACTGGTGTATAGAAAATCGCAACAACGCCATCGCGCTGCAAAAAGCAGGCAAGCTCATCCTTGCCGTGGATTACGCCAAAAAAACCAAAAACATCATCAGCTCCTACCAACAACTGCAAGCCATCAAGTTTATCCCCTACGTCAGCGTTCGCGACTTGGATCGAGTCTGCAAACCTCCAACAAAATAGGCGACTTGACGCTTAGCCGCGCTGATGGAAGATTCACCAAACCGCTTTTTGAGAACTTCTGAATCACCCATCATCCCCATTTACTTATGCTGACCGAATGGTTACCCCAAGCCGACGCCGACTCCTGGTCCCTGCTTTCCGCAGCAGTCATCTTTTTTGCCTTGATGATTGGACACTCGCTTGCCGATTTCCCGCTACAAGGCGAATTTCTGTCCATCACCAAGAACCGACGCTTCCAACCTCCGGCTGGCGGAAAATACCCCGTCTCACCAAGATTGTGGATCTACACTCTTACCGTGCACTGCCTGATCCAAGCAGGCGCCGTCTGGGCAGTCACCACCAGCCCCCTACTCGCTTTCATCGAGTTTATCGTGCATTGGTTGATCGATTTTGTGAAATGTGAAGGCGGCACAGGCTTCGAGTTTGATCAATGGCTGCACATCGGCACAAAAATCGTTTACGTCATCCTCATTTGGCAAGGCCTAGTGACACTCTCCTAAAACTCCATCATCGGTGGACGCAAAATTCATCGCGAAGCCTCCTTGTATTATATCACAGTGTAGCCGATGATTTCAGCCATGAAACGGTCAAACGCTTGCAGCACACGGATGATTCAAACGGCTAAATCTGCCGCCTTGGCTCTAGCCATCGCCCTTAGCCCCTACCACGCTTGGGCACAAAAAGCTGCTCCTGCCCCTCCCGCCGCAGATCAAAAAAACTCAAGCGAAGCTAAGCCGTCGCCGGCAAAACCCACCCCCTCCGCCAGCGACAGCAAAAAAATCCCAATAAACAAACCAACAACAACTAAGGCTAAAACCACGCCGCCTGTAGAGAAAAAAGAGGCTACAAAAAAAACACCCTCCCCCAAGCCTGTCGCCACCCTGCCAGATCAAAGTGATGCCTTTGAGCAAATACAATTATTCACCCGTGTTCTAGAACTGGTGCGCCAGTCCTACGTCGATCCAAACAAAACCACTTACAAAAAACTCATCAGCAGCGCCTTGGAAGGCATGTTGGCCGACCTAGATCCGCACAGCCAGTTCATGCACGCTAAAGTCTTCGAACAGCTCAAAAAAAATACCGGCAGCACCTACGAAGGCGTCGGCATCACTATCTCCTTTCGCAATGAAGTGCTCTCCATTGTCACCGTTCGCGAAGACGGCCCCGCTGCCCGCGCCAATGTGCTGCCAGGCGATCAAATCCTCAAAATAAACAATTTTCTCATCAAAGATGTCGGACTCTCCGAAGCAGTCGCTTTACTCAAAGGCAAACCCGGCGAAAAACTCAAACTCACCCTGCGTCGCCCAGCCACCAAAAAGGTTTTTGCGGTTGAAATGGTGCGCGAGATCATCAAACAGAAGACCGTCAAAGACATTCGCCTACTCGATAAAAAAATAACCGGACCGCATAAAGTCGGCTACGCCAGAATCCTCCAGTTCAGCGAACCTACAGCAGAAGAATTTTCCACCGCACTGGATCACCTTGAGAAACAAGGCATGCAAGCCTTCATCCTCGACCTGAGAAACAACCCCGGAGGTCTGCTGCACACCGCCATCTCGGTGAGTGGAGAATTTGTCCCCGCCAACAGCTTAGTGCTCACCACCGAAGCGCGCGACGGACTCGGCATCATCAAACCCTACCGCACCCCCAGCAACAAACACCACGATCGCAACTACCCAGTTGCGATCCTGCTCAACCACTCCAGTGCCAGTGCCTCCGAAGTGGTCGCTGGCGCCTTGCAAGATTTGAACCGTGCCATCATCATTGGTGAGACCAGCTTCGGCAAAGGCTCTGTGCAGTCCATCATCCCTGTCGGCAGCGGCACCGCCGTGCGCCTGACCACCGCCAAATATTATACCCCCAGTCACCGCACCATCCATGAAAACGGCGTGAAGCCGAACATCACATCCACTCTGACCTCCGAAGAAGAACGCCAATTGATGCGCTGGTGGCGACGAGATTCGCTCTCCCCCGAGGAGCGTAAAAAAGCGAGTAATTTTCAAGACCGCCAGTTGGATCGTGCCATCGATGCGATGAAAGGCGCCCTCGTTTACGCCAAGCGCGAAGGCGATACCAAGGCAGCAGCCAAAAAGTCTCCAGATAAAAAACCTGTCTCAGACCCTAAGCCGCCAAGCAAAGAGAAGGTCAGCCCTGCTAAAAAAGCCCCTGTGCAAACTCCCAGCCCAAGCCCCAAAAAAGATCAACCAAACAAGGCCAAAGAGCAATAAGGTGAGCACACATTCTATTAACTCAACTGACGACAGCCCCCAGCCTCTCGTTCTCGCTATCGAGAGCTCATGTGACGAAACCGCCGTCGCCATTGCGCGCGGCACCGAGCACATTCTATGCAGTGAGGTGTCGTCGCAAATCGAACTGCACAAACCCCACGGCGGAGTGGTTCCTGAAGTCGCTTCCCGCAATCATAACCTCACCCTACCTCCGCTGATCAAAGTCGCGCTGAAATCAGCAGGTTTAGAAATCGGACAAATCGACGCCGTAGCTGCCACCGCAGGCCCCGGCTTAGCCAGCTCCCTATTGATAGGCAATACAACCGGCAAAGCCCTCGCGCTCGCGTTGCAACGTCCGTTCTATTCGATCAATCACATGGAAGGGCATCTGCTCTCACCCTTCATCGGCGATCCCGAAGGCATTCGCCCCTGTGTTGCCCTTATCGTCAGTGGCGGGCATACCATGTTAGTGCATTTGCGCAGCGTGGGCGATTACACGCTGCTAGGTCGCACGCGCGATGACGCAGCTGGCGAAGCTTTTGACAAAGTCGGTAAAATGCTCGGACTGCCCTACCCTGGTGGCCCCGAAATCGACCACCTCGCAGTATCGGGCAATGCCAAAGCCTTTGACTTCCCGCGTAGCATGATAGGCAGTGGCGACTTTGCCTTCAGCTTCAGTGGTTTGAAAACTTCCGTGCGCTACTTGCTACCTAAACTCGATGGTCCCTTAGAAAACCACCTCGCAGACATTTGTGCATCTTTCCAAAAAGCCGTCACCGATGTGCTAGTCAAAAAAACCCTCAAAGCCGCCGCACAATGCAATGAGAAATTGATCACCATCAGCGGAGGCGTGAGCTGCAATCGAGGGCTACGCCTAGCATTCCAAGAAGCTTGCGAGCAATCCGGGCATCAGTTGCAGTTAGCCGAAGGCGAGCTTTGCACCGACAACGCCGCCATGATCGCCTACACTGCCGCCGCCAAACTCGCCATCGGAGTGCCTCCCTCCGTGCTCGATGAAGACATCGACCCCAATCTCTCGCTGACATCGTAAACAATACTGCATAGAACTCATCGCTTCTTGCACGATGCTTCCAGCCATAACGAATAGTCCGACTCTCTAATCTCACTTGCTGCCAGAGCCAAAGTTTGCAACACAGCCTCAGTCTCTGGAGCCTGCATCTCAAAACCATTCACCTCTAGAAACAACGCCGCAGCCATAAAGGCTGAACGTTTATTGCCATCTACAAAGGGATGATTTTTCACGATACCCACGGCATAACTCGCCGCCAATTCAAACAACGCAGGCTCTTTGTAATGAAACAAATCAATCGGACGATTAAGCGCGGACTCCAACAATCCCTCATCCCGAATGCCATCCAAACCACCAAAACGCGCCAACAAGGCACTATGAAAGGCAATACAATCTACTTTCTCTATCCAGATAGGTTCGCTCACTTTGCCAATTCTCTAAAAGTATTCCGATAGCGCTTCATCAAACTCTCCGCTATCCTCATTTTCTCATCAAAACCAGGATTCTCAGCAGTGATGTTTAACTTTCCGTCTGGCGCCTCCGTCAAATAAATCACCTCTCCCTCTTCGACTTTCAAGGTCTGTAGAGCCTCTTTTGGCAAAACAATCCCCAACGAGTTGCCAATTTTGCGAATTTTGGTTTCTATAGCCATGTGGTAACATCTGTTATAATTTCATCCATGTCAATCATGACTTCATTCAGTAGAGATCTTAAAAAAATCTAATCAAAACTGAGCGATTGCGAATAGAATTGATTTTTGATTGCTTCATTAATTTGACCAAACACAGATTAAATTAATTCTCAATATTTTTCAGTTCCCGCCCTAATTAGTCCTCGCTGCCTTTTTTGCTATCATGCTCGGATAAGCTCAAGAGGAACAACGACAAGGCTCTCCCAATGACTTCCGGAAAAAAATAGCCGGCGTGCCAGAAACAGCCAAACCGATTGATCATAGGGGCTTGACCTTCGTTAGACCATCCATCACTATCAGTCGTGACAAACAAAACGATGGACACCGCAGCAGGAATTAGCATAAACGAAGAAGATTTATTAAAGTCCTTGCAACAGGTCTTTGGTTTCAGTGAGTTCCGTCCTCATCAACTTGTTCTGGTAGAAGCTTTGTTATCCGGTCGCGATGCTTTTGGGGTGATGCCCACCGGCGGAGGCAAGTCGCTGTGTTACCAGTTGCCCGCAACATTACTCAAAGGCACCGCAGTGGTAGTTAGCCCCTTGATTGCGCTGATGAAAGATCAGGTAGATGGAGCGAGAGCACAGGGAGTACGTGCAGAGTTCCTGAACAGCACTTTGACTTACCAGCAAGTTCGGAAGGTTGAGCAGGCTTATGTTAGCGGAAATTTGGATTTATTGTATGTGGCTCCCGAGCGTTTAGCTTTGCCAGGATTTGTAGATTTTTTACGTCAAAACAATCACGAAAATTCTGGTGGCTTGAGCTTTTTCGCTATCGACGAGGCACATTGCATTTCCGAATGGGGACATGATTTTCGCCCAGATTATTTGTTTTTGAGTCAGCTGAAATCTTTATTCCCCGACGTGCCAATCGGAGCTTTTACCGCGACGGCAACCAAGCAAGTTGCCATAGATATCGAACAACGCCTGGTTTTGAAATCTGCGGTCAAAATCCGCGCCTCTTTTGATCGCGAAAACTTATTCTATGAAGTGCGCAAAAAAAGTGATTGGGAAAGACAATTGGTCGAATTTGTGCGCGAGCGCCCTGGCAAAAGCGGCATCATCTACCGCACCTCGCGCAAGAGCGTCGAGGCAACGGCGGCATTACTCAAATCGAATGGGATCAACGCCGCGGCTTATCATGCTGGATTAGAGCCTACGCTTCGCAGCCAAACGCAGGATGATTTCATTCGTGATAACATCACGGTGATGGTGGCTACGGTGGCATTTGGCATGGGAGTTGATAAAGCGGATGTGCGATATGTGGTGCATGGCGATCTGCCGAAAAATATCGAGAGTTATTATCAGGAAACTGGCCGCGCCGGGCGCGATGGCGAAGCCTCGCATTGTTTGTTACTGTATTCACCAGGCGACGCGGTGAAAATTCGGCGATTTTTTGATGACGTTACAAATGTCGATGAAAAAAACAGGCTATTGGATTTATTGCGCTCGATGGAGCGTTTCGCCTCGGTGCCTGCCTGTCGCAGGATCAATTTGTTGGCTTATTTTGATGAGGTCTACGCCGCGGATGCTTGTGGCTGCTGTGATTTTTGTCTCGGCAGCTTTGTGCGCGTCGATGCCACCCGCGATGCCCAGATGGTATTGTCCGCTATAGTTAGAACCGGAGGCAAGTTTGGAGCGGTGCATGTTTGTGATGTGGTTGCAGGCTCTCAAACAGCTAAGATCAAACAATTCAGGCACGATGAATTGAAAACTTATGGGGTCGGTCGAGATCGCCCAAAAAGTTATTGGCGGGGAATCCTCGATGCATTGTTATCAGCAGGAAAACTCAGCTTATCTAATGATCAATACCCAGTGCCGCAAATGACCCAAGAGGGTAGCGATGTATTGATGGCAAGATCTCAGTTCAGTATCAATGAGGATAAGCGCATCGAACCGCAGAAACAAAATCGTCGCAACGCAGCGTCGGACATCGCCTGTGACCAAGGTTTGTTTGAGCATTTGCGTCAACTCCGAAAACAGGTGGCTGATACTGACCAAGTGCCGCCTTATGTGGTATTTTCTGATCGCAGCTTAAAAGAGATAGCAGCCTATATGCCAGAAAATGAGGTTGATTTCATTCAACTTCATGGTGTCGGAGATAGTAAACTTAAGAAATATGGGACTCGTTTTATTGCTGAAGTTGCCAGCTATTTGCAAGAACATACAGAAATTGCGCAAAGCAGACAAACCTTACCAACGCAGGTAGCCAAAGCTGAATCTGTGGTGAAAAAAGGTTTGAGCGAAACCTTCCAAACCACTTTGCAAATGCTCAAACAGGGGCTCGGAGTTGAAGAGATCGCCAAGCAACGCGGAGTGGTCACCGGCACTATTGAGAGTCACATCGCACGCTGGATCGAGCAGGGCGAAACAATCGAGCTGAGACAATTTGTCAGCGAAGAAGTGGAATCCGAAGCGCGTGAGCTGTTCGCCAAACTTGGATTGGAAGCCTTGGGGCCAATTTTCAAAGAAAGCGAGCAGCGAGTCTGTTATGGTCAGGCAAAGATGGTGCAAGCAACGATCCGCAAGGAAATCGGCGATAACTGATAGCGCTCAAACAGTTGCATTGTCGGAATACCGGAGATGCTTGCCGTCTTGAATCCAAGATAGAAATATCTGCGTAAATCTACGGTTAAATATTTTTTGTCGCGTAGTGTAATCCATATCATCATGATCACATTTTCCCGTGCCATCCTGTTCTTTTTCTTTTCCGCATCATTTGCTCAACGCTGTGCCGCCAACGATGAGCAAGTCATCCTCGTGCATGGCCTGTGTCGCAGCTCGCAGTCGATGCAAGTGATGGAACGCTACCTCAAAGCTTCTGGCTATCAAGTTTTGAACCTGAACTACCCCTCCCGATCTGCTTCGATCAAACAGCTCAGCGATAATTTCATCGGCAAAGCGGTACAACAATGCCTCGTTGAAGGCGCAGGTAAGATTCATTTTGTCACTCACTCGATGGGCGGCATCTTAGTGCGCTCCTACCTCAAACGCCATCGAGTTCCTCAACTGGGCAAAGTGGTGATGTTAGCTCCTCCCAATCAGGGTAGCGAAGTGGTGACCCGTTTGGGCTCATGGAAACTCTTTCAATGGATCAACGGCCCAGCAGGTGGCGAGTTAGGAATCACCGAGCATTCAACACCTCGATCACTGGGGCGAGCAGATTTTCCCCTCGGAGTGATCGCGGGCAGTCGCTCTATCAACTGGATCAATAGCCTCATAATCTCTGGAGCCGATGACGGCAAGGTATCCATCGAGCATACTAAAGTCGCGGGAATGAACGATCATCTAGTGATCAAAACTGCGCACCCCTTCATCATGAATCACCATGACGCTTGTGAACAAACAGTGCATTTCCTCCGCCATAGCCATTTTTTCCATCGTAGCTGAAATAATTATTTTGTTTTAAACAACATTAAGCTTTGCATCCAAGGCATGATGTTGTTTTCTAAACAAAAGAAAACCTGACAAAAATAAATGCAAAGACAGTTCAAGCGAGTAGTTCTGAAACTGAGTGGTGAAGCCTTACGCGAGGAGGGCAGTCAGGATAACATTTCCCCAGAAATCGTCGAAGCCATCGCCGAGCAGATCAAAGAGGCCCAACAAACGGGTCTCGAAATCGCCCTCGTGGTCGGTGGCGGCAACTTCTGGCGCGGCATCAGCGCCAGTAATCGCGGTATGGATCGTGCCACCGCAGACTACATGGGCATGCTCGCCACGGTGATGAACGCGCTCGCACTGCAAAGCATGCTCGAAGCTCTTGGCGTGCCTACCCGCGTACAGTCGGCGATCGAAATGAAAAACGTCGCCGAAACTTTCATTCGCCGTGAAGCAATCCGCCATTTAGAACTCGGGCGCATCGTGATTTTTGCCGCCGGAACGGGTAACCCCTTCTTTTCCACCGATACCACCGCTGCCCTGCGCGCCAATGAAATCGGCGCCGACGCGATTCTCAAAGCGACAAAAGTGGATGGCATCTACGACAAAGACCCCAACGTGCATTCAGATGCTAAACGCTATGACAAAATCAGCTTCACCGAAGCTTTGACCCAAGGTCTGCAAGTGATGGACTCCACCGCTTTTAGCCTCTGTCGCGACAACAACAAACCCGTCATTATCTTTGATATGACCGAACCGGAAAATATCCGTCGCGCCTTGACCGGAGAGGCTTTAGGTTCATTAGTCTATGCAGAAGAAGCAACATCCTGCGATGCTTAATTTGAAATTTCACCTCTAAAATATCCTAACAACATGGAAGCTGAAGAAATCCTACTCGAAACTGAAGACGCAATGCAAAAAGGCGTGGACTACGTGCTGCACGAAATGTCCACCGTGCGCACTGGCAAAGCTAATCCCAGCTTAGTCGAAGGCATCAATGTGCATGTCGCAAGTTATGGATCTTCGATGAAACTCAAACAGTTGGCGATGATCTCCACTCCTGACCCGCGCATGATCACCGTCAACCCTTTCGACCCTAGCACTTTGCAAGAAATCGAAAAAGCACTGACAGAATCTAAACTGGGTATCAATCCCTCTGTCGATGGGAAAATCATCCGCCTACCTATTCCTGAACTGTCTCATGAAAGACGTCAGGACCTAGTGAAAGTGGTCAAAGACATGGCGGAGCAAGGGCGAGTCCGAGTGCGCGCCTCTCGTCACGACAGCATGGACAAGCTCAAAGCTGGACACAAAGCGGGCGATATCACCGAAGACAACTTCCACGATCTAGAAAAAGAAGTGCAAAATCTTACTGACAAATACGTCAAATCCATCAACGAACACTTTGACCACAAGGAAAAAGAAATCCTTACGGTTTGATCAGACCATGGATTCGAACTTTTCCGCCAGTCAATTCCTCAATCTGGATCACTGCGAGCACACCAGCTTGTTCGACCAAGATGAGCCAGTATGGGCAGCGATCCCTCGCATAGCAGACTACCTGCGCGATAAACTCGACGCACTCAAAGGGGAACGGCTCAATGGAGAGATCCACGAACGAGCCATCATCGGTTCCGATGTTTATATCGGGCCCGGCACCGTCGTCGAAGCAAACGCCGTCATCAAAGGTCCAGCATGGATCGGCTGCAACTGCACCATTCGCAGTGGAGCTTATGTGAGAGAAAACGTCATCGCTGGTGACAATGTGATGCTCGGCAATTCCTCCGAGTTCAAAAACTGCCTACTATTTAATAACAGCGCCGCTCCCCACTTCAATTACATCGGCGACTCCATCCTCGGTCACAAAGCCCACCTCGGAGCTGGTGTGATCCTCTCCAATGTGCGCCTCGACTGCGCCGAAGTCACGGTGCGCTTGACTGACGGGGGGAAACTCAACACCCATTTGAAAAAATTCGGAGCCATCATCGGTGACCATTGTGAAATCGGCTGCAACAGCGTCCTCAGCCCTGGCAGCTTGCTCGGCACCCGCTGCGTCATCTACCCCTGCACCCACTGGGTCGGCAGTTTAGCCGCAGGCGAAACCGCTAAAAACTCCTAACCTTCGCCACTGTGCCAACATCGGTCACCCGCTTTCTCGCCGATCACTTTGCTGAAAACGGAGGACAATTATCCTTCGAGCGCTACATGCAGCTAGCTCTTTACCACCCCGATTTTGGTTATTACGCTAGCAACATCCAAGCTGTAGGTGGTCAGCGATCCGACTTCACCACTGCTGCCGAACTCTCTCCCTTGCTCGCTCAATCCATCTCTGCGTGGATTCTAAGAGAACGCGATAGCTCGCCTTTACTAAAAAATGCACGCCCGCTGCACGTCATCGAAGTAGGTTGTGGAGACGGCTCTCTCGCTCACGACATCTTACGCACCTGGTCTTGGTGGAAGCGCCGCCGTATTCGATATCACCTAGTCGAAACCTCCGCCCCCCTGCTACAACGCCAGCAACAAAAGCTCCAAGCATTCCGCAAACATTGCTACTGGCACCAAGACATGCCATCCGCTCTCTCCAGTGCTTCCGGTCATGCTTTGATCTTCTCCAACGAGTTGATCGACGCCTTTCCTGCCACCGCGATTCGCTGGCATGCTGCAAACCAACAATGGCAAGAAATCCATCTGCGCTTTGATCCAGAATCTGGATTGCGAGAAGTTTTTGTGCCACTTAGCCATGACCAGATCAAACGGCTCGCCCCTCATTTTTCCATCCTCAACTCAAACAGCAAAAACTTGCCCGACGGCACTCGACGCGAATTTCACCGCAGTGCTCGTGACTGGATGCAGTCTTGGTCAGACTCCCTACAACACGGTTCGATATTAACCATCGATTATGGTGCAGCCATAGACCACCTCTACCATCGCCGCCCCGAAGGCAGCCTGCGCGCCTACTATCGACACCAGTGCCTGCGCGGAGCTGCCATCTACCAACGCTTCGGCAAACAAGACCTGACCGCCGACGTGAATTTCACCGACCTAGAAATTTGGGGCGAGCATTGCGGATTCAAAAATATCCGCCTCGAATCACTTCATCATTTCACCCAACGCCATCAACTGCAAAACAAAATCCCTGGCAAGGCACACTCCGATGTGACCGCGCCCGCCCCCCCATCTCACGCCCACTCCATCCAAGATCCCGATGGCAGCGGCAGCGCCTTTCAAGTCCTACTACAGCACAAAATCTGAACCCGCTGCATCCCCACTCTGAATTCCCTTGCGCCTCGCAGCATCTTTGACCACACTACCTCCCCATTCCATCTCTATTCGTGACCACAGCCCAACATCACCCTAGCTCGCTGCCACCCGTGCCGTCGCTTCAACAAAATTCTCCACCACCAGCTAACTCTGTCTATCGCGCCACACCACGCGCCGCAGTCATCAGCTTAGTCTGCGGCATCCTATCGTTTTTTACTTTATTCATTTTTGTCGGAGCGATTTTCGCCCTCATCGCCATCATCGCCGGCCATGTGGCGATCAATCGCATCCGTCACTCCTCAGGGCCACTCGAGGGTGAAGGTCTAGCCATGTCAGGCGTAGTGATGGGCTATCTCACCCTGATCGCCACCTCCCTACTGATGATGACACTCGTCTTCATCTATCAACCCGCCACCCAGAAGCTCACCCAATACCGCCAACAGCAGAGCCAACAGCACGCCTCCCGACTTTATTTTGCCGCCGAAGCCTACGCCCAGGATCACCGTGGAGTTTACCCCAAACAATGGACTGATCTCGAAGGCCACTACATCAATACCTTCGACCTACAAGATTGCCTACGCAGTGTTCATTCTTTCAAAAAAACCTCGCAACCCGCCTTCAAACTCGTTTCACATCAACGCCCCGTTTTACCTGCCGTATCCTCCCAAGTGGTCGTCATCCAAGAAATCGCCCCAGCTCACATCAACTCCATCGCCGTAGTTTACGCCGACGGCACTACCGAACTGATCGCCAACCCCAATCGCTGATTTCCCATTGATCCTAGTAAAACCACGCAACTGATTCTTACCGATAGAACGCAGACATAAATCATGATAATCTGGAAAAAAGGTTCGGCAAAAACTTGCTATTCCACTATTTTGTAATTATTTCAGCAAGAGAATTGTCATATCCAAGCCAGATCATCGACTGGCTGAGCGCTTGGGGAGAAACCCTCCATCATGAAGGCGAGATGATTCTCATTGGGTCTGGAGCTTTGCTTTGGCACGCTCATGAGTCCGGAAGGAACGACCCTTTGCCAGAAAACAGCATGGATGTTGATCCCATTACCTCCAGCGAAGAAGTTGCGATGCTTGCTTACAACTCTATCATTGGCAGTAAGTTTGAGAAAAAGCATGGCTAACATATCAATTTGATGCCAGACATGGTGCTGAAAACCTTACCA
Organism: Verrucomicrobiales bacterium; assembly: GCA_021648365.1. Taxonomy (GTDB): domain Bacteria; phylum Verrucomicrobiota; class Verrucomicrobiia; order Verrucomicrobiales; family DEV007; genus JAADHD01. The sequence continues at coordinate 10,383 of JAKISY010000026.1, read as the reverse complement.
AAGGGGTGGCTTGAACGATGCAAATCAAAAAAATATGGGAAGCTTGCCTTAACCGTTCCGTGTGTAGAAGATTTATTAGCCCCGAAGCTAAAAAGAAATGAACCCAGAGATATATCTCACGCTCAATATATGCTACAGTGGGTTTATACCGAGGCGAATCATGAAAATGCTTAAAGACATGCCTTCAGGCGGAGCTGATTTTGATCCTTTTTTTGTTCCTGATGACTGGGCTCGATTACAATATGGGAGGATGTTGTGGAAATCACCATCTTTCCGAAATCGCTTGCTGAAACATTGGACCGACATACGCCATCCTTATCGAGATCGATTTGTGAATGCATATCAAGGAAAAGTAGAACGCCTGCTTAGTTCCGCAGCTACTGAGAATAAAGCGTTGGACGAAACCTTTCGTAAAGAAGGAGAAAGCCTTCGCACTGTCATGAGAGAAATCCCGCCTGTCTTCGGTGATTTCTTTTAACCCTACGAGCGAACTGGCAAGCGCATATTTCTTGACCCAGTTGCTCCCCCCGCTACTTTCCTCTTCAAAATTCACTGATTCATACCATGCACTCTTTCCACTATCAAAACAACAGCCTACACTGCGAAAACGTCGATCTGCAAGATCTGATCCAAGAGCACGGCACCCCTCTCTACGTTTACAGTCAAGCCACCATCGTCGATCACTTCACCCGCCTCGACGCAGCCCTCGACGGTGTTGACCACCTGGTCTGTTACGCCACCAAAGCCAATTCCAATCTCGCCGTCCTGAACCTGCTCGCACAACGTGGTGCTGGCTTCGACATCGTATCCGGCGGCGAACTTTACCGCATCATCAAAGCAGGTGGCGATCCTGCCAAATGCACCTTCGCTGGAGTTGGCAAGACTCGCAGCGAAATCGAATACGCCCTAGAACAAGGCGTCGGCTGTTTTAACGCCGAATCCGAAGCCGAAGTCCAACGTCTCAATGACATCGCAGGCGAAATGGGAAAAAAAGCTCCCATCGCTCTACGCGTGAACCCCAACGTCGATGCCAAAACCCACAAATACATTTCCACAGGCAAAAGTGACAACAAATTTGGCATCAACTTCGAATCCATCCCCGACGCTTACGCTCGCGCTGCCAAACTCCCCAACGTCACCCTGCGCGGCGTGCAGATGCACATCGGCTCGCAACTGACCTCCGTCGATCCCTTCATCGAAGCGGTCAAAAAAGTCACCCCTCTGGTCGAAGACCTCAAAGCCCAATACGGCATCGAATTTTTCTCCATCGGTGGTGGTATCGGCATCGTTTACGAAGACACCCTCGCTAGTCATGATGCCGCCTGGTGGTCTCGCGATGATTCCGATGAAACAGCAGCCGTGCCCATCACCATCGAAGCCTACGCACAGGCGCTGCTCCCCTTGCTCAAACCACTAGGACTAACCATCTTCCTCGAACCCGGTCGCCTCATCGCAGGCAACGCCGGAGTCCTGCTCAGCGAAGTGCTCTATGAGAAGAAAGGCGGTAGCAAAATTTTTGAAATCGTCGATGCAGGCATGAACGACCTCATCCGCCCCGCGCTCTATCAAGGGCATCACGACATCGTGCCCGTCAAACAGCCCGCCAGTGAGGACACCGTCGCCGTGGACATCGTCGGCCCCGTCTGCGAAAGCGGCGACTTCTTTGCCCAAGATCGCGAACTCCCCAAACTGGAACAAGGCGACTGCATCGCAGTGCTCAGTGCTGGAGCCTATGGCTTTGTCATGGCGTCCAACTACAACTCACGCCCCTTCCCCGCAGAAATCTTGGTCGATGGTTCCCAGTCCCACGTCATCCGCAAACGCCAAACTTTCGATGACCTCATCGCTGGCGAAGTCATCCCGAAATAGGTGTGTCACAGCTTTGTAAGCTGTTCATCCCCCATCCATTCCCACCATGAAAAAACTGCTCGCAGAATCCCCCCTCATTCTCGCCGAAGCAGCCATCGCCGAACGCCTGCGTCGCATAGAGGGAGTGGACCTGCACCCCACCCTTTTCAACACCCCGCTCATCTACGATCAAGATCAGGTCGGGGAAATGAGCGCGATCTACCAGCAATACATCGACCTCGCCCAAAAATATAAACTCCCCATCATGTTAGCAGCACCCACTTGGCGACTCGACCCTGATCGTGTCGCCAAGGCAAACGTGCCAGCCACCATCAACACCGATGCGGTGAACTACATGCTCGAACTGCGTGATCAAGCCCAGCAACAGCATCCTGCATCCCCACCGATCAAGGTCGGTGGACTACTAGGTCCCAAAAACGATTGTTATTCACCCGACCAAGCTCTTAGCGCCGAACAAGCACAGTCCTTCCATCAACAACAAGCTCAAGAACTAAGCGCCGCAGGAGTCGATTTTCTTGACGGACAAACCCTGCCCTCCGTCAGTGAAGCTCTAGGCATGGCACAAGCCATGACCGCCACTGGCACGCCATCCATCGTCAGTTTTTGCATCAATCGTCAAGGGCAAGTGCTCGACGGGCATAGCTTAGAAGATGCCATACGCACCATCGACGCAGAGCTAGACCACCCCCTACTCGGCTACATGGTCAACTGCGCCTATCCTACTTTTCTCTGCCCAGAAAAACAGAGCGACTTTGTTTTCTCGCGACTGATCGGATTCCAAGCCAACGCCTCTTCGCTAGACACCTGCGAACTCGAAAAATCCAATGCCACCCAACAAGAATCCCTCGAAGATTGGGGCGACCACATGGTCAAGCTCAACCAAATTCATGGCACCCGCATCCTCGGCGGATGCTGTGGAACCACTGATCAACATCTGCTCTACATCGCAGAAAACGCATAACAGCAAAGTTCACTCCCCCACTCCCACCTTGATCCAAGCTAAATGCAAACCTGTTTAATGATTGCCGCCACCCCTCATTTCGGTAAATTAGACTTAGCTGTCTATACACCTAAAACTACCTCTTTTTAACCATCTCCGTGAACACCGCCCAGCCCTCACCCGAAAAAATCAAAATCCTGTTGCTCAACATGCTCAGCCCCATGCGCGGCAATCAGGACATCCTGCTGCATGGAGAGATCGCCAGCCAAGCCATCGCCAAAGCGGCGTGGGATGAGTTCATCCCCAGCTTATCTACTCAAGAAGCTCAAGATTGGCGCCACTGGCCCCTCATCGAATCCGCATTGTCAGCTGAAGTCAGTGCCAAGCTATGCTCTGAAAAAATTCACTCATCCACACCCCCCCCCACCTCCTCCCCCGCCCAGTGGCTCAAACATCTAGTGGATACCTTGAGAGAAATAGACCACCGATCACTCGAAGTCCTCGCTTTACTGATCGAAGGCCATGCCCCTCGCGACATATCCGAACGTCTCGATATCGGATTGCGCTGCCTACAGAGCATCACCCATGAAATGCATAACACTTGGTTCGCACACTCCCTCAACCCATCTTAAATCATGCTCGTCTCCATCGTCGCCGATTTTCAAAACAAGCAAGAGCGAGAAGTTGATCGCTACGAAGCGTGGATTTTCAGCTTATTGAGATTACGCGAATCATTCAACCAAAATGCCAATCTTGCCATCGAGCAATTAGAAAGCTTTCTTGAACGACTGCCGCAAGAACAACGTAGCCTAGCCCTGCAAGATCTGATCGCCGAACATCTTAACCTCACTTGGCAAACGCACGCAGGAGAAAAACTAGAGAGCTATCTCGAAATTTACCGAAGCTCATACAGCGAACTGCAAGCACCTCACGGCGTTCCCGCAAGCTTAGTCGAAGACGAATTCCTCGCACGCTACCAAACGGAACATGGAGACCATCCACGACTCGAAGAATACCTACAGCGTTTCCCCGATCGCAAAGACATCCAGGCCACTTTGAAATCCCGTCTTTTAGATCACGGCCAATACGTCAAGCTACAAGTCATCGGTCGAGGCGCTATGGGAACCGTCTGGCGAGCTTACGATCACCGCGCACAAACCACCATCGCCGTCAAAGAAGCCGCCAACTCCACTAGCCTCAAAGAGCTCCAGCAAGAAACACAAATCACCCGATCCCTGCACCATGCCAACATCATCACCCTCAAAGAACTGCCACAAGATAAGCTAGCAGCCCCCGCCATCTATGGCATGCCCTATATTGTAGGCAACTCACTAGCTCGCGAAATCGACCGTCACCACAACCCCGCCATTCCCTTCAGCAAAGCCGATCAGCGCCAAAGCCTCAATCGACTCACACAGAGCATGATCGAAGTGAGTGATGCCCTGCAGCACGCCCATCAACAGGGCATTCTCCACCGCGACATCAAGCCCGGCAACATCATCCTGCGCGAAAGCGGGCAAGCCACCATCATCGACTGGGGCATGGCTATCCGTAAAACAAAAGAAACCTCAAATCCCAAACCGGCAGCTATCATAGCAGGCACCCCCGAATACATGGCGCCCGAACAAAGCAACGGCACCGCCCTTGCCCAAAGCGACGTATTTGCACTAGGCTCCACCCTTTACCAAATTCTTAGCAATCAGCCCCCTCGAAATTGGCAACAAACAAGTCCACCCGCCAACTGGATTCAACAGGTGGAAAAACAACCCATTGCCCCCACCAAAAACCTTCCGCCACACACCCCACGCAAACTGATGCGCATCTGCATGAAAGCCCTCGCCCACTCGATTGAACAACGCTACCCAAGCCCCAAACAATTTTCACTGGCTCTCAAAGCCTACCTCGATGAACAAAAAACTCCCTGGTGGCACCCCCTGTTTCATAAATTTCGACGAACCCCGAGATAGCAGGATTCCCTTTCTCTAGAAACCACATCACCATTCAATCGCCTCTTTACATCTAGCAAGTAAGCGCTTACTTACACGCATGGAACTCAGCCAACAGCGCAAACCCACAGCAGTACGTCGCGTAGAAATCGCCAATGCTGCCTTATTGCTATTGGCACAACAAGGCAGCAAAGCCTTCACCACCGCCACCTTAGCCCGAGAAGTAGGGCTAACTTCAGGCGCACTCTTCCGTCATTTTGCTAGCTTAGACGACGTCCTATCGGAAGCCGTCCAGCAAGCATTGATCAAAATAGAAGCTACTTTCCCAGACCCCTCACTACCAGGCATACAAAGATTAAGCCAATTAGCGAGCAAGCGCATCGAACTGATCCGCTCAGAACCAGGTTTGGCATGGATACTCCGATCCACAGAAGCCTGCCACTTATTACCCGACGAAGCCTTATTGCAGCTAGATAAAATGATCCGACGATCACGCAGCTACCTACTAAATGCTTTGAGCGATGGCGCAAGCGAAGGCTCTGTTCGCACTGACATCTCGCCCGAAACCCTCCTGATCATCGTCACTGGCACGATACAAAGCTTGATCGGAATGTCCGGCCCCTCGCATCAATCGAGCCGTACCCCTCAACCAAAACCTGCTATGATTTTGCGAGAACTAACTAAAATTATAGGAATCTAGAATACCAAACCACAATAACATGAACATAGAAAAACAAACACCCGTCGCTGAAATAGCCACCCAATACCCATTAGCCACCAGAGTCTTAGCTCGACATCAGATCGGCTACTGCTGCGAAGGCGGAAAATCCTTAGCCGAAGCCTGTCAAAAACGTGACCTCGATGTCGATACCATCATCGCAGAAATCCACACCGAGCTAGAAAAAACGATCGACTCGGAAAAACGCTGGGACCAAACTCCACTCAATGAATTGATCGACCACATTCTTACCACCTACCACGAATCCTTACGCGAAGAGCTTCCTCGACTAGAGACCATGGCACGCAGGGTGGAGCAGGTGCACGGGGAAAAAATGCCCCTCGTCCTGCCCCAACTAGCTCAAGTGGTCAGTGACCTCAGACTAGAACTTGAACAACACATGATGAAAGAAGAGCAGATCCTATTTCCGTTGATCCGCCAAGGCGAAAGCATCACCATCGAATGCCCCATCAAAGTCATGCAGCAAGAACACGACTCCGCAAGTGCCGCACTGCAACACATACGTGAATTAACCAACAACTACACCGTGCCCGACGGAGCCTGCAACACATGGCAAGCACTGTGGCACGGACTCGCCGCCCTAGAGCAAGACCTCCAACACCACATCCATCTAGAAAACAACATCCTATTCCCGCGCGCCCTGAAAGTGGCAGCAGTATAGTCGATGCCGATAAGCAAAAAAACTTGAGATTGAGAGCTTACCCCAATGGCACTTAGTTAAGGGCTCTTCTCGTGTTTTTTAGTAAACCGATTCCTGTCTCACATGCAAAATCACAGTGCGCGACATGTTTTGGAATTGAAGAGTTAAACCACTGATCGGCACTGATTTGCACTGATAATAAAAGAAAGATTGAGTCGTAAAAACATCACACATCAGTGTTTATCAGTGCCGATCAGTGGTTGAAATGTTTTTTATCGAGTAGTGTGAAAGACGATACAGTAGCTTAACTAAGTGCCATTGGAGCTTACCCCAAAGCTCACCCCAAAATAGCAGGTCAAGCCGCAGCACCACAAAGCTCCACCTAGTTTTGCAGTGTGCGTGGCTCGACACCGCTTTCCTCCAGCCTACTTGAGCACCCTTCGCCGAATTAAGCTCCCCAACACCGTAATCCTAGCCATACTCACACAGGATTTGCTTACTGGCTTTCTTCTTCCTTTGAAAAACAATATGCCTCGGAAAATGAAGTTCCCCGCAGTGATGCGAGTATTAAAAACTACGCAATAAACCCCCTCCTTCTTCGCTACTGCTCTTCTCTTCCCTCTGTAGTAGACTTATATTCAGGCAGCATCGAGCTCTCACCAAACAGCCCCTTGATGACCGCCCACAACCCTTTGCGCACAGGTTTCGGCGGGTGATCCGTCCACTTTCCTGTCTCTGCGCCCCCCTCCACCTTCTCCCAGCCCATGTGGATAGCATCATCTTCACAAACAGGAATACAATCACCCACTTCCCCGCAAGCACCACCACTGGTGCAAGTTTCAGGTGTTACCAAAGTCGCAAAATCCCAAATAGGCTTGATGCATTGGTGTGGGCAGGCATCCACACACTTGCCACAACCAATACAATAATCCGTGATCACCGGAACCCATTTGTAATTCTGTTTCTCTGCCATACTCCTATCTATTCGCTTGCCGATTCTCTCGCTAATCTTTTACTCCTCCTCGTCTTCGTCTTCGTCTTCCTCCTCCTCCTCCTCCGAATCACCCGACGCCACCTCCAGAAGATCACTCGTCCCCGCAAAAGGATCCACATCCCCAGCCAAAGCCAATACTGATTTCGGCACCACAAACTGCTCTTTCGGCGTTTGCACGACTCTTAGACTAAACCAGCGACTAACCATAAACCAAAGCAATGGAAGAACACCACCGACGATGAATACGATCACCCCAATACTACGCATCCAAGTGAAAAACTGAAAAGTATCTCCATCGAGGAAGACCTGTGATCGACCATACGCATAACCTTTATCCATGATGGCGATCAACTGATGAACACCAACTGGGAATAGATCCATCAGAACCATCAGTGACAGCCCTAGGTTCAAAGACCAAAATGACCTGCGCAGCAATTTATCATTCCACCGTGAAGGTATCACATTCCATCTAGCGCAGAACAACATCGCAGCAATTCCCAGATTCCCATAAACGCCGAACAAGGCAGCATGGGCATGATTTACGGTTAGGTAACTACCATGCTGATAATAGTTTACAATCGGCAGGTTCACTGAAAACCCAAGAACTCCAGCTCCAAAGAAATTCCAAAAGTTCACTCCAACTAGAAATAGAAACGCAGTTCCTAAACCGAAGGTAGCCTCTACTCCCTTTTCTTTTTTCAGCTGAGCCAAAGTGCTCTCTGGCATGTTTCTAAACCGCCAAGCTGTCACCGTTAATAAAACCAAGGGAGCTACCTGCAGACTGGATAACACACCCCCCAGAGCGATCGTTTCGATTGATTTGGCATTCCAATAGAAATTATGGGCAATGCCGATCAAACCCGACCCGAGGAATAACAAACAAGCCATGTACACCACCCGAGCTGCCATGCGGTGACTGACAAATCCCATCAAATACATGAAGTAAGCCACGATGATCGTGGTAAACACTTCAAAGAATGCCTCCACCCACATGTGAATCGTGCACCAACGCCAGAAGTCAGCAATCACGAAGCTGGTATCTGGTGATGCCACAAATGAAGCGGTGAACATAAAAATCATGCCCGCGATGGCGTAAACCATCCAGTTGGGCAGCGACCAAGTCTGTTTTTGTTTCAAAGCTGGCCACAGACCGCGCATGATAATCACCAGCCACATGGAGAATGACACAAAAAGCAGGTATTGATAAAAGCGTCCAATGGTCATGAACTCCCAACCTTGCAGTCCAAACCACCGGTTCATCTCTCCCTCAAAAACTCCTCCGATCCCCAGTGGAATGCCAATCGCTCCGCCGACACCCACAACTAACAATACCCAGAACAAAGCATTCACCCATTTCAGCTGACCTGAAGGTTCAGGACGGCAGATCAACGGCAAAACCCAGATGGTAGCAGCAAACCAGCAAACCGCAATCCACAGCACGGATATCTGTTCGTGCCACGCGCGGGTCACTGTGACTGGAAAAAGGTGGTTGATCTGCAAACCCATTTTATCAAAAATATGCACAAAATCCATCACCGTCAGCAGACCTGCCAGCACTTGAATACCAAATAAAATACACGCCACGGCAAAATACTTGTAAGTCGCCACTTGGGTTGGCGTTGGCTTGAATTTATCAAGGAATTCACTGGTTGCCAAAGGCGGCATCTTACCCTTCTCCTGCGCATACTCGGCATCAGGATCCAATTTTCCATAGTAGTAAAAAATGGTGCCTATGAATGCGATCACTACAATCACACCGATAATACTCCACAACACTAAGCCCCCGTGTGGCAGATTGCCTGCCAGCGGATCATAAGGCCAATTCTGCGTATAACTGTAATCATAACCTGGTCGAGCAGCACCACACAACCACCCTCCCCAGTAAAAGAATGCCGTTATATTTTTAATATCTGCCTTATCAGTGATATAATTTTCTGGCCTGAATGCCTCAGCTCCTACCAAGTCGCCACCCTCGGCGAACATCTCAGTGTAATAGGTCACCATTTTATTGGCAGCATAAACCTGACCCCGACTCATCACGATCGCACCCGGCTCAAACTTGCTTTGCTCTTTGCCCTTAGCGCTATAATAATCCGCCACATAGGTATTCTTCTTGATCTCCTTCTGCACCAGCGCACGAACGATGGTCTCTCTTATTTCCGCATCCGGCTCTCTTTCCACCCACTCTTTTGCGTAGAACTCATTCATCCACTTGGCAGTGTTATTGAGCGCCTCTCCGGTGTAGTCGGGTCCGCGCATACCTCCATCACCAAGATAACTTCCGTAGTCCATCAGGCCGCGACTTAGAAACACCTTCTGCCCTTCTTGGATCTCTTCAGCAGAAAAAATCACCTTCCCCTCAGCATCCACAAAATTAGATCTAGGAGGTGCGTATTCATACGTCTTGTAACCGATGTATCCGACGACGCAAATACTGACCGCAAATATGATGACAAATATTTTCCACCAGTTCTTCCGTTGGTCGATGATTTTTAGTATATTCATATTATTGCTGTTTTTCAGATAAGGATAAATTCCCTACATATAAGTTACCTTCTAACTAATGCCATTCCAGAAATCACCTACATCAGTAAAATCCAAGATTGGCAGTTCATTTCATAAAATAATACGACACACTAACCCTTTACCCCTCATGCTCGCCAATCACACTTTGCTATTCACACCGCATTTATTGTTCACCACCTCACCAGCCTAGCCCAAGCCGAGTTCTCTGCTGGCGCGCACAGCATCGACATCACTCCCACCGTACTGCCAGCCATTCTCAGCGGAGGATTCACCCAACGTAGTTACAACAAAATCCTCGACCCATTACACTCGCGAACTTTTGTGCTAAAATCAGGCTCCAACCACCATCGCCGTCATCGATTCCTGCATGACCCCTCGTGACATCTGCAATCAGGCAAAAGCCCTCGCCTCAAAAAAAGCGTAGTCCGATGACAACAACCGCGCCAATCGCGACCTAGTATGCTAGCCAAGCCCCCCCAACGCTACATTAAAAGGGTTAATAGATTCGGCTCTTGAAAGTAGCGTGGGTGTCCTCACCCGCTCCCTTGGCTCACCAGGCCCCCTTTCGCTTCTAGATCACCCCCAGCGGGTGAGACCCTCACTCTACAGCAACTTTGCCTACAGCTCTCCAGTCAGTGTTTCACTCCTCTAAGGAGACACTCACTTCCCCCTCATCCAACCCGCCACCCGCATCTCCCGTTCCTTCACTGATCACCGCACTCGGCTTTT
>JAKISY010000025.1 GCA_021648365.1 Verrucomicrobiales bacterium | reverse complement strand
TGCCTACCGCCCCACAAGAAAAGTTACGCTCCTGCGTCGCCAAAATTGAAATGCCACAGCACAGCCATGCCTCAACAAGAAACTTTTCGACGCCCGACCGCTATTCTTGTTGACCCATGTCCGTGCCGTGGCTCTCTGCACCTAGCGGTTTTGCTCTCGCAAACCCGTTGACTCATTCGCCGCCTCGCGGCTCTTTCGCCCTGCGGGCTGCCTGCTGGCAGTCTATCTCGACTCCCGCCAGTCGTCTCGGTTCTCTCGAAGGCTTTCGGCAACGGCACAACAAAGCAAGCGAACGGGTTCTGGTGGGTGTCGGTCGTAGGGGACTGGCTGGATAGCTCGAACGTTTTTAGGTTCTGGCGAAAGCGATAAGGGGGATCGGTCGCACGTCCTGCCGCGTTGCCCAGTCCACCCCCGCCCTGGCCTTTGTGGTGTCGGCTCGTGCCTCGCCGCCGCCACACGGCCCCACCCACGGTAATAAGAAAAGCAGCTAAGAGGAAGAGGTTTTAACTAGCTTTAGCTTTGGCTGCAATGAGCATATCTTCGACAACTGCAACAACTCGTTCTTGTTGCCGTCGAGGTAACTCGGACACTTCTTCAAAAACAAGCTTTGCTTTGCCCGCTGGTCCAGATCCCCGTTTTTTTGGTTTTTCACGTCCAAGCAAGTAATCAGCAGTAACGGCAAGAGCGTCAGCTAGCAGTGACATTTGTTCGGGTTTAAGAGCTACAGGCTCGCGTTCCCAGTAGGTGATAACTCTTTGGGTTACACCAAGTGCATTTGCTAAATCTTCTTGGGTCATACCTTTTTCTAAGCGAGCAAGGGAAATTTGTTCACCCAATGGCGTGCGTGGTTTATTGGCGGGTCTTCCTGGTGGCATGTCCTCATTATACATGCTGCGGTTAAAATTATACGTTTCTGCTTGCATTAATACACATGTTGCGTGTATTTGGTGAAGAGTCAAAAAAAGTTCATTTTTATTTGACAACCTTTTCAAAAACCATGAATCCGACCAATCCGAACCCTGATCATCAGCCGCTCCGCTTCGAGTGGGACAACTGGCAAGAGGACGCGCTTGCGCGTGGCCTCGACCCTGATCTTACCACCCTCGGCCGCGCGGTCTTCCGCGAGGCGATCCAGCACAACTGGCCGCGGTCGCTTCGCGTGGTGTGCTGCGAGCCGACTTTGAACGAGATGCTGCTTCGCGCACCGGAAGCTGCGAAGCAGTTCTACGCAACGATGCTCGCCACGGATGGCTTCCGCTTCGCCTTCGTCGAGGGCGAAGCCTGCAGCGAAATGATCGAACTCTGTAACCTCTAACCAAGCGCAAAAATGGCCAGAATACCCACTTCAGACATTGACCAGATAAAACGTGAAGCTGACCTCGTTGCGCTAGCGCGCTCGCGCGGCATCGAGATGAAGAAACACGGTTCGCGTGATTTTGTCGGTAAGTGCCCTTTTCACGATGACAACGACTCACCCAATTTTATCATCAGTCCAGCGAAGGGCTTGTATCACTGCATGGCTTGCGGTGCGGCTGGCAATGCGATCCAGTTTGTCGAGAAGTTCGACGGGGTGAGTTTTCGCCACGCTTACGAGCTGCTTGCCAATGGTGGCAAGGCGGTTTTTGAGAATGGCCCGAAGAACGGCAAGCCGCGCAAGAAAGCGACGGTGCCCGCGCTGGCTTGTCCGCTCGATCTGGAGGCGGACGACGGCACGCTGTTGGATCAGGTCAGCGAATATTATCACGAACGCTTGGGGCAATCCAAAGCCGCGCTGGATTACCTCGCTTCGCGTGGACTCGATGACGATGATTTGGTGAAGAAGTTCCGCATCGGCTACGCCGACCGGACGCTGGGCTTGCGCCTGCCTGCTGCTAACCGCAAAGATGGCGCGGCGATCCGTGAACGCTTGCAAGAGCTTGGCGTGTTCCGCAAAGAAAGCGGCCACGAGCATTTTAACGGTTCGCTAGTGTTCCCCATTGTGAATGGTGATGAACACGTAGCCGAGATTTATGGGCGTAAGATCACCAGAGGATTGAGGAAAGGAACGCCCAACCACCTTTATTTGCCTGGTCCGCATCATGGTATCTTCAATCCTGATGCTCTCAAAAAACGAGATCTCATCTTGTGTGAAAGCATCCTCGATGCTTTGACTTTCATTCGTCACGGCATGGAAAACGTGACCTGCATTTACGGCACGCAGGGCTTTACTGACGAGCTTTTTACAGCAATCAAAGCCGCCAACCTCGACGCGGTGCGCATCGCTTACGATGCTGATGACAGTGGCGAATTGGCGGCGAAGCGGGACGCTGAGCGCCTTCAAAAGATCGGGGTGGAGTGTTTTAGGGTTCGTTTTCCCTTGGGTGAGGATGCCAACAGCTACGCTTTGGCCGCTGGTGGCGATGCTTTGAAAAAAGCGGTGCGTTCTGCTGCTTGGTTGGGCTTGTCCGCCGTAGCCTCGGCGAAGGAGGGCTCAGGTGTCGCGCCCGCGCCTGTTTCTTCTTTAGCTGCTGAGTTAGTAGCTAAGGAGGCGGACGAGGTGAAGGAAATACAGGAGGCCATTGAGCAAGCGAAGGAAGCTACTAAAAATAAAAAGGTTGGGGAGCCATTGCCGCCTGTTGTTAATCTGGTATCAAAAGGAGACCACTACGAATTGCAGCTAGGTGAGCGTCTTTACCGTGTTGGAGGTCTTGAGAAAAACAACAGCCTCGAAGTGCTCAAGATCACGCTACGCGTGAGCGAGCCAGGCGGTCTGTTGCATGTGGACGCTATCGACCTCTACCGCGACGGCGACCGGCGCAAGTTCATCGAGCGTGCGGCGGAAGAGTTACGGCTTGAGAAAGAACTGATCAAGCGTGATTTGGGCAAGCTGCTGCTTGCGCTGGAAGCCGCGCAGGAGGAACGCTTGAGCCAACCGCTGGACGCGGCGGAAAGCGTTGTCAAGCTCAGCGCGGAGGAAGAGGCGGAAGCCAAGGAGCTTTTGCAAGCTCCTGATTTGATCCAACAACTGACGGCGAAGTTTGCTTCTGCTGGACTGGTGGGAGAACAAACCAACGTGCTGGCTTCTTATCTCGCGTGCTCTTCGCGCAAGCTGGACAAGCCGCTGGCGATTATCATCCAGAGCACATCGGCGGCAGGCAAGAGCGCCTTGATGGAGGCGGTGCTTTCGTTCTTCCCAAGCGAGGAACAAATCAAATACAGCGCGATGACAGGGCAATCGCTTTATTATCTGGGAGAAAAGAACCTCAAACACAAAATACTTGCCATCGTCGAGGAGGAGGGAGCCGAGAAAGCGAGTTATGCTTTGAAGCTGTTGCAAAGTGAAGGTGAACTCACCATCGCCAGCACGGGCAAGGATGCTAACACCGGTCGCATGGAAACTCAGGAATATCACGTCGAAGGACCGGTCGCCATCATCCTGACGACCACCAGCATCGACATTGACGAGGAGCTGATGAACCGTTGTCTTGTCTTGACTGTGGACGAAAGCAAAGAGCAAACCGAGCGCATCCACGAAATGCAGCGCAAGGCGCGCACGCTGGAAGGCTTGCGCATCAAGAAACGCAGAGCGAAGATTTTGACGCTCTTGCAGAACGCTCAGCGTCTTTTGAATCCGGTGGCGATCATCAACCCTTTTGCCGATGAATTGACCTTCACCGCCGAGCGCACGCGCACCAGGCGCGACCATGAAAAGTATCTGACGCTGATCGAAGCGGTTACGCTTTTACACCAACACCAGCGACCACTTGAAGACGATGCCGAAGCCGGGCCACACATCAAGAGCACGCTCGAAGATATCGAAGTTGCCAACAAGATCGCACCCGAAGTGTTGGGACGTTCGCTCGATGAATTGCCGCCACAGAGCCGCCGACTGTTGGCGAGCATAAAGAGCTTGGTTCGAGCGAAAATGAAAGAGCTGAAAATCGAGCAAGACCTCTGTCATTTTAGCCGCCGTGAACTGCGTGATTTTACCAACTGGAGCCAGACGCAAATCCGCCGTCACCTCGAACGGCTGAACGATTTTGAATACATCGCGCTGCGCGGCGGCCGCAACGGCGTTGCGATCAAATACGAGTTGCTCGTTGATGTGGATGAGGAAAGCGAAGGCTGGAAAGTGGGATTGATCAACGTGGAAAAGCTACGTCGTAAACAGCAAGGCAAGGACAGAAAGGACAAAAAATGAAACTACGACTGGCTACCTTGTCGGTTTTGAAGGGCACCTTGTCCCCACCTAGTCCCCCACGGGGGACAAGCTCTACAAGCCCCGACTTTGCAGAAAAAAACCGCCTTTTAGGCGTGACCTTGTCAGCTGGTCAGAACGCACATATGGAGCCTGAATTTTCACCATCGTAATCGTAAGCGCAAAAACTGGAAGCATGGCGAAGAAAAAAACAGGCAGGAAAGGTTATGCAGCCACGCAGCGTTTGCGTGATCGTGATCACAGCAAGCGAGGTGGTAATCAGAAACAGCCAGAAAACCTCGGCTCTAGCGAAGATACAAACAATGTCGAGGCCGCAGATCGAGGCAACCTTCTAGCACAACGTGACGCCTACCTTGAAAGTCTCGCTGTGCTCAACTACCGCGCCAGCACCATCGACGGCAGGCGCGTTGACTTGAGACGTTTCATTCAGTGGGCACAGGAGCGCGGCATTGAGCGAACGGAAAAGGTGACGCGTAGCATGTTGGAGAGCTACCGCCGCCATCTCTATCGTCGTAAAAAAGCCAATGGTAAGCCGCTGAGCGTGGCTTCCCAGCGCAGCATGCTTGGAGCGGTGAAATTGTTCTTCCAGTGGCTGTGCCGGCAATCATTGCTTGAAGCCAATCCCGCGAGTGAATTGGAATTGCCACGTCCAGAAAAACAACTGCCCGCGCAAGCCCTGAGCGTGAGCGAAGTGGAAAGCGTGCTGGCACAGCCCGAGGTGGACGACCCCCTTGGCGTGCGAGATCGCGCCATGCTCGAGCTTTTTTACAGCACCGCGATTCGCCGCACTGAAATGACGCGTCTAGCATTGTGTGAATTCAACCGCGAACGGCAAACCCTTCACGTGCGCTACACCAAAGGGCGCAAAGATCGGGTGGTGCCAGTGGGTGCACGAGCAATGCATTGGCTGGAGCGTTACCTTGAGCAAGTGCGACCATTACTAGAAATTACCCCCGATAGCGGAGCTTTGTTTTTGACCAGCTACGGCGAAGCGTTCAGCCCCGAAGTGCTGGGACGCCTGGTGGCAAAATACATCAAAAACGCCGATATTGGCAAGGGAGGCGGTTGCCACGTCTTCCGCCATAGTTGCGCCACGCACCTGCTGGAAGGCGGCGCGGACATCCGCTTCATCCAACAGTTGCTAGGCCATGAGAGTTTGGAAACCACCGCCATTTACACCGAAGTGAGCATCCAGCAATTGAAGGAAGTGCATAAACGCTGTCACCCAGCAGAAAATACGAACTCGCAAAAAGCAAAGTGATGAGTTACAGTAAAGGCATGACACTGGTTGAATCCATTACCAAAGAGCTGCACGAATTGCCCAACGCCAAGCTGGTCGAGGTAGCTAGTTTTATTGGAGAGCTTGGTCCACAAATTGCAGAGCGGCAGCGCAAGGCACTTGCCGAGTCATTCGGTTGTATGGATGAGGAAGAAGGAGAAGCTTTCGAGGCGGCCGCTTTGTCGGATGAGGTCTTTGAATCGAGCAATTGATTTTTATGACTCATGTTCTGCTTGATACAAGCCCGATCATTGCGCATTTGCGAGGAAAGCTTGATCTTCCATCGGTATTGCCGCAAGACGGATTATTGTTCACCTCACTCTTTACCGTAGGAGAGTTGGAGAAAGGGATTAACCGCGTTGGGCATCCGGAGAAAGAACGTGCTCAGGTCGAATCGTTTCTCAAGGGGATAGCGATCTTGATGCCCGATGAAGCGACCGCTGCAGCTTATGGGAAAATCTCGGGAAGGCTTGATTCGCAGGGGCAGCGTATCCCTGAAAATGACATGTGGATTGCTGCAGTAGCCTTGGAGTGCGGAATGAAACTGGCTACGGGTGATGCTCATTTTGAGCGTGTTGCTGGGATTGAGCTGCTTAGCTTGAGCTGGTGAATAATAAAAAAATCCTGATTGCCTCTTTCCTTTAGCCGCCGCTCTTGCTAGCTTGAGCTTGTGTTCAATCGCACCCGTCATTTTGTGATAGCCGCCATGACTTGCGTCATGGCTATTTTGCTGTGCAGTCCACAAACTGCGTCGGGCAAATCGATGGACTCGACGCAAAAAACCGCGTCTGGGGATTTTTTTGTCGATGAGCTATTTTACGCTGCGCAAATTGAGCCCGAGCCCTTGAATAATGGGGATTGGAAGTGGCCTTCACCTACGGAAATCGCATCGGATCACGCCTTTTACGTAGCCAACGATCCGGTGAACTTTTGGGATCCTCTGGGATTAGATCCGTTGAAATATTCGAGTCCTGCGGTAAAAACTAAAATTGATGCTTTGAGAAAATTCTCGCCCGCTTTTGATGAAATGGTTAAAGCTATTGAAAGTTCCCCGGACAAAAATTATACGGCAGAGGAAGTTGATTCATATTCCGATGGAACAATCAAGGACGGTAAAATTCGCTTTCCCAAAGGCAAGAAGCCTGGGATATGGGGTCACAATATGTGGCACGCAGTGGTTGATGCTTACTCAGACGGATGTGAAAGGTCAAAAATTTTACCTGTCGTTGACCCTAAAAATCCGGATGTTACTGGGTCGTCGAAGTTTGAAGAATCAGAGGCGCAGCGAGCTAATAATATAGTTCAAACCGAATATCTTCTTAATAATGTAATCAAGGAGAAAAGGGCTTCTGGCAAGGCAATGAAGAATGGGGTTGGTCTAGAAAGAAAATATAACAAGACTGGCTGGAGAGTTCCTATACATGTTTCAAACCCGCTTGGATATGGTTATAAATTTAAATAAATGTTTACTGATAGTGATTGCAATTGGGTTTGTGTCTTGCAGGGGGGAGCGATCACAGATAGAAATGCCGATTTTCTCAGCCAACACCACTCAAGCGTTAATGTCGATTAACTTAGAAGTAACTGGTGAGGATAATCTTTTTACAATTATTTCTACTATCAATAATGAGCTCGACAATAACAATATCCAAATCCAAATTTCAGGTGAACTCGATAAAGAAGAAAGGGATTTTCTGTTTACTCTTTATTCTCATCAGCTAAATACTATGGTTCTTCCAAATGACGACAAAGAGTATTTAGGAAGAAAAAATGCTTTCGATATATTGGTAGAACTAAGAAATGGGGCTTTTTGGTATAATGATATGATTGAATCGGAATTAACATCAACAATCGTATTGATTCAAAGAAGGGGGTGGAATAAATAACTGAATCGGGGTCAGTTGTTGCGAACCGAATTGATACCGAAAGCCATTCTCGATTTGTGGTATGGACCGGAATAGAGGTCAGGCAGCATATTTTGACAAACCTCGTAACGCATTGACTATAAGCTATTTGTCGTATTTTTAAGGCTCGACGTTTTACCGACTTTGAACGCCAAACGCTATCGCTGAAGTCGGACGGTTCCTCCACCCCCCGTGGGGGAAAGGGGTCAGTCAGCATATCTTGACAAATGGCATAACTTGTTTCTTGATAGCGAGTTACCTTAATTTTTCGACGCTCCATTTTCAGCATCTTTGGGGTCAGTCAGCATATCTTGTCTTTGGGGTCAGTCAGCATATCTTGACAAACTCAGTAACCTATTGAAGTTTAGCGATTTATAGCAAATCTGCAATGATCTAATTTCAAGGTTTCTGACAAATTCCAACACCAAACGCTATCGCTGAACTCGAACGCTTCCCCCACCCCCGTGGGCAGGTGAACTTAACAGGTAGCCTTTTATAGCTTGTAATCGGGATCAGTAGCATGTCTTGACGACCGCTATAACATATTGGTTATAAATTGTTTAACGGATTTTCAAGATCGACGTTTCCCCAAATTTGAACAGCAAACGCTATCGCTGAAATCGAGAGGTTCCGCAGCCCCTTTATCTCAACCCCAACTCCCCCTCCACGGCTTGCGCAGCTTGCCGGTAAGCTCCCCTACCTCCCAGTCCTGCCACCACTTCTGCGAGAGAACTTTGCAAAGCTTCACGCTTCTGCACATCATTCAGCATAGCGCCTAACTCCACCACGATACTCTCCGCACAAGCATCCTTCTGCAGCAGCTCCTTCACCACCTCTTTGCCTGCCAGTATATTCACAATGCCTAAATATTGGATGTCCATCAAAAGCTTAGCCGCCAAGTAAGTCGGCCACGCCACTCGGTAAACCAAGCAGTAAGGCAAAGCAAAGACCGCTGACTCCAAGGTCGCCGTGCCTGATGTCACCACCCCTGCGCTCGCTCTCTGCATCAACTCATGCGCGTTGCCTAGACCTACCTCCAGATTGGTGAGTCCCGTATCAGCAGCGATTTCACGCATACGCTGCTGCAACTTCTCAGAAGGAGCTGCACTGGCAAACCTCACTGACGGGTCTTGCTCCGTCAACACTCGCGCCGCCTCCACCATCGCTGGAAACAGGCTCTCGATTTCGCGTTCTCGGCTGCCTGGCAATAAGGCTAACAAATTCTCATCTCGTGATATCTCAGCACGCTCGGAATGCAATTGATCCACCAAGGGATGCCCTGCAAAAACCGTTTTTAAACCAGAAGTTTCATAGAGTTGTTTCTCAAAAGGGAAAATACAAATCATCAAATCCAGCCACTTCGCCATGCGTGGGATACGGCCTTTTTTCCATGCCCAAACTTGAGGGCTGATATAATAAATCAGCTTCCCTTGGTAACCTTCCTTGCGCAGTCGTTGTGTGAGACGCAAATTGAAACCGGGGTAATCCACCAATACCACCCCGTCAGGCTTGATCTGTGAGATCCGTTGCACCGTCTCTTCCATTTTGCCACGGAAGTAGGCATACTTTTGTAGCACCTCCCACAAGCCGAGCACCGCAGCATCTGCCAGCCAATCCTCAATGCCAGAGGAAAGCTCCGCCATCAACGGACCGCCTAAACCTGAAATCTCAATAGCACCATTTTTATCATCGCCCCGCTCTTTTCCTGCTGCCAAAAGAGCAGCCATCAAACCGGCGCCATGGGTATCACCACTGTGCTCACCTGAGACAATAAACAGCTTTTTCATCTCGCGCTAGATCCAAGATCACTCGCTAGAGTTGCAGCATCGCCTGCTGTGGATGCAGCAGTTCCCTCTTCTATCAAGCGGGTGATATCCATAGCTATATCCAGAGCTGCCGTGCCATGCTGCCCCGACACCTTAGGCTGTTCGCCTTTTTTGACACAGTTGATGAAAGAGGCTAACTCTAATTTTAAAGGTTCGTCTTTCTCGACTTTCACCTCGTCGCGCACGATCTCCATACCATCTTTGCGGTAGATCCAGCCCGACTGATCTTGGTAGTCTAGTGACAAGTAAGCGTCACTTTGGAACACCCGTATCTTGCGCAAGCGCTCGGGACTGATCCGGCTAGCCGTGATGTTCGCCACACAACCATTCTCAAAACGGATACGCGCATTGGCGATGTCCTCGCGATGGGTCAGCACAGAAACTCCTACCGCATCGACATGCGCTACGGGCGAATCCACCAGATGCAGAATGATCTCTAAATCGTGAATCATCAAATCCAATACCACCCCAATATCTAAACTGCGTTTGGGAAAAGGCGAAAGTCTATGAGACTCAATGAATACCGGTTGATTCAAACAAGTCTCCAACTGCTCCATCACTGGATTGAAACGCTCTATATGACCCACTTGCAAAACGCGCCCTTTACTATGCGCCAAATCAACTAAAGTCCGAGCATTGTCTAGGGAATCTGAAATGGGCTTTTCCACCAAAACATCCTTGTTAGCTTTCAGCAAAGCTCCTGCCACCTCTAGGTGAGTCACTGTGGGTGTCGATACCGAAGCGGCATCCACTTTTCCGATCAATTCATCCAGAGTCGCCACCGCCGTGCTACCAAACTCTTCTGCCAACTGAGCCGCCAGTTCTGCATCCCGGTCATAGATCGCCACCAGTTCAGCATTTTCTAGCTCCGAATAAATCCGTGCATGATTGCGACCAATGGCGCCGACTCCCACTACCCCTACTTTTACTTTTTCACTCATATTATACAGTCATCCTCATCCATTGATTCCACCGCCACCAAACTCACGCCCTTTTTTTCACACAAAACAAACAGCTCCTCTTTCCCTAACAACAAAGTTCGCCCAGCCTCTACCACCACCGTAGTGATCCCTGCCTCCACCGCCGTTTCGATGGTGATCTCTCCCACCACCGGCACATCAAAGCGCAAATCTTGCTTGGGTTTGGATACCTTGACCATTGTCGCTTTGCCTTTCCCCATCTTACCGCCGCGCCTAATGGCTTCATTAGTCCCCTCAAAAGCCTCCACCGCCAGCACCGTGCCGTTTTTCACCACCACCGTCTGCCCGATGTCCAAGCGACTCATTTCCTTAGCAATAAAAAAACCAAACTCAGCGTCCTGTTGAGCATTTTCGCTCAATTTAGGACCACAAACAGGTCCTGCGGCAGGTAGCAGATCATCCAAAAAGGTCGTAGCAGGTAATAGTTCGATCCCCTCTTTAGCTAATTCATCAGCAATACCGCCAAAAATACTCTCCGCATTTTTTTTCTTCAAGCGAGCAAGAAGCTTCACCGTCCTCAAGTCTGGGCGTAAATCAAACAGGTTTTTCGGCGCGATCTGCCCCACCATCACCGCCTGCGTGACTTCTTCTCGCTGAAAAAAACGGATCATCTTGCTCAACTGCCCCACCCGCAGCCACTGCATCACCTCCACTTCATCTGCCAGTGAGGCTTCCGTCTCCCCTTTGAATGCCGATACCACCAATGTTTTCACCCCCGCTGCTCGTGCTGCGCGTGCGAAGGTAGCGGGATAAATCCCATTACCCGCAATCATTCCGATTTTCTCTAGCTTATGAGCCCCCATGATATTCGCCATCAGTTTCCCGCATCGAGGCATAAGTGCAACCGACAAAAAAATGTCATTTTTCTGCAAAAAACATTTCCTTTCCGTCACTCCCTTATAAGGTGAATGACCGATGAGTTCCTACCAAGTTTTTGCCAGAAAATACCGCCCCAAGACATTCGAAGATGTTTTGGGCCAAGACCATGTCGTGCAAACCTTGCGCAACGCGATCGAAAAAGACCGCCTCGCCCATGCCTACCTCTTTGTGGGGCCGCGTGGAACGGGCAAAACCTCCACCGCACGCATTCTAGCCAAAGCGCTCAATTGTAGCAATGGCCCACGAATCGACTTCGATCCCGACGAACCCGTCTGTCAAGAAATCGCCGAAGGCATCTCTCTCGATGTGCTAGAGATTGATGGAGCCAGCAATAACGGAGTCGAACAAGTGCGCGAACTGCGTGACACCGTGAAATTTGCCCCTGCTAGTGGGCAGTTCAAGATCTACTACATCGACGAAGTCCACATGCTCACCACCCAAGCATTCAACGCGCTGTTGAAGACCTTGGAAGAACCACCCGATCACGTGAAGTTCATTTTTGCTACCACCGAACCGCAAAAAATCCTACCCACGATTCTCAGTCGATGCCAGCGTTTTGACCTGCGCCGCATTCCCACCACCGTGATCGCACAGCACCTCTTGCACATCGCATCAGAGGAAAAAATCGACTTGAAAGAAGGCGCAGCCTACACCATCGCCAAAGGAGCTGACGGCGGCATGCGCGATGCCCAATCCATGCTCGACCAATTGGTCGCCTTCTGCGGAGAATCCATCGAAGAGC
Organism: Verrucomicrobiales bacterium; assembly: GCA_021648365.1. Lineage (GTDB taxonomy): Bacteria > Verrucomicrobiota > Verrucomicrobiia > Verrucomicrobiales > DEV007 > JAADHD01. The sequence goes on along the minus strand of JAKISY010000025.1, from coordinate 37,162 downwards.
AAGACGTACTCGACATCTTCGGATTCAACTCTCAAGAATCCATCGCCGCTTTGGCAGGATCTATCTTACACCGTGATACGACAGCGGCACTCGAGAGCGTGCACAGTCACAGCGAAGCGGGCAAAGACCTCGGCAAACTGCTGGCGGATCTGATCACCCACGTCCGCAACTTACTCATCGCCCAAGTGGACTCTGGAAACCGCAGTGAAGAAAGCTCACCCGAACTCGAAGCCATCCTCGCCGAGCAGAAAACGCTAGCAAGTCCCGATCGACTGATCGCCTTGATCGATCTGTTTGCTGAAACAGATGCCAAGATGAAGTGGGCGACCAATAAAAAACTGCACCTTGAAATAGGAGTCATCAAAGCGATCGAATCCCTAGGAGAATCCTCCATTGGCGACGTCATCGACTTACTCCACCAAGCGTCCCAAGCCTTGCCGGATTCGCCTGCCCCAGTCAGTCGTGCATCCACCACTCCGCAAGCCAGTCAACCAGTCGTCGCAGCACCAGCACCCGCGTCAGCACCTGCTCCCTCAGCTGAGACGATGACAGCTCCCATCACGGCTCCAGCAGCAGTCGCGCCAGTGCAGCAAGTAGCCGCTCCCGCACCAGCTCCAGCTAGCCCACTCAGCGGAGCCGCCCTGTGGCAGGTAGCTTTTCAGGAGATCTGCAAAGTCAAACCGCTCTTTGAAACCTGGCTCGAAACGGGAGTATTTATTGAGCAAAAAGGACGCGAAGTCATTCTTGGATTTCATCCGTCAGATTCCATTTCGATGGATTCCCTCGCTCGCCACAAAGGTGCGATCAATGAGATACTCAGTCGTATCGGAGGATGCCCATTAAAAATCGAAATGATTCTACAGGACAGTATCACCCCGCAAGCACCCGTTGCATTTGAAAACGAACCTCTACAAGAGCAACACCAAGCCTCCCCTACTGACACCCCACCAGAAACTTCCGCACCTCCCTCTGATACAGCATCCACCCCTCCGGAACCCACCCCGCCAGTCGGCGACGAGTTCTACGATGACCCATTGATCAAAGAAGCCATCACCGAATTCGAAGCAAAAATCACCAGTAACTAAAATCACAAGTGCCTTCGAGTGAATATCGCTGACCATCTCGCCGCGCGGTTGCGTGGACTCGGCTTCCAAATCTCAAATCTCAAATCTCAAATTTTTAATCCAACAGCATGAACATCGCAAAAATGATGAAACAAGCCCAGCAGATGCAGTCCAAAATGCAGGACATGCAAGCTGATCTCGCACAACAAACCGTAGAAGAAAGCGTCGGTGGAGAAAAAGTCACCGTCACAGCCAACGGCGCAGGCGAAGTGCTGTCGATCAAAATCGATCCATCCATCATCGACCCTGAAGATGCAGCCTTCCTTGAGGATTTGGTTCTCAGCGGCGTGCGCAAAGCCATCGATAGCGGCAAAGCTCTAGCCGCAGAAGAGATGAAAAAAGCCACTGAAGGCATGGGATTGCCTCCGGGCATGGGCTTCTAGACTTCTTTACTGACATGTTTAGAATGCTTCCCAGCTTTTTGGCAGTAGCCGCACCCATCGCATTGCTTGCCCTGCACTTTGCGGTGATGATGTGCTACATCAATCGCTGGGATCAGTTTGTCACCATCACCCTTATTCCAATATGGATTTGGGCATTGATCGGCTCCTTGTTATCTCTATTCGTGTTACTCGCACTCAAAGGTAGGCTTGCCATTCTTAGCTTGTTAGTATGGATATTTACTGGTTTGATCTGCGCCGACGAGACTCCTTTTTTGGTCAGAGAGATAAAAGATTCTTACCGGCGCAGCACCTCCCCCGACAAAACTGAGCGGGGAGCCAAACCCGCCGAGGGCAATCACCTGCGAGTGATCACCCTCAACTGCACCCAGCGCAACATCGAAGCCGCCAAAGAGCTCAAATCCCTAGATCCCGACATCGTCTTTCTGCAAAATTGCCCAGCCAACTCCGAACTGCGCGAACTTGCCCAACATTTTTTCGCAGACGAAGGCAGCTACGTCAGCTCATGGGAGTGCTCCATCATCGCTCGTGGCAAACTGAGCCAAATCGATACAGAGCCACTCAGCTCCAGTGTTTACGCCACCCTCGAAACTCCTGATGGGAAAAAAATAGACCTCATCAACCTACACTTACAGCGCTCCATTCCTCGACTCGACTTATGGAACCCCGAATGCTGGAAAACGCATATCGCAGCACGCAAAAAGAACCGCTCTCAACTCAGAGCCATCGCCAGCATGTTCCCCCGTCGTGCGATCCCTTGGCCACGGATCATCGGCGGTGATTTTGGCACGCCCCCCGGAGACGCCATTTTCAAAGTGCTCGCTTCCAACTTCGATGACAGTTTCAAAACCGCCGGACAAGGCTGGGGCAATACCTACTCCAAAAGTTTTCCCATCCTGCGCATCGACCAACTATGGGCATCTGAAGAATTGACTGCGGTGTCGGGTTTTGTCATCCCTTCCAGTCACTCCAGTCATCGCATCGTTGTTTGCGATTACCAAATTGCACAACCCAAAGGGCTGCTCACCTTTAACTTTTGATCCACCTGCCTAACACACAATCTCATGCCCATTGAAAAAATTCTCACTCACCCCGGCAGTTCGCACAAAGACGAACTCCTAGCCTGTTGTGTTTTGCTTTATCAGCATCAAGTGCCTTTAGTTCGTAGAGAACCAAGTGAAGAAGATCTTCGAAATCCTAACATCTGTGTCGTCGATGTAGGTGGTGAGCACGACCCTCAGCTTAACAATTTTGACCACCATCAGTTCCCCCGCGACAGCACGCCGCAATGCGCCTTGTCACTGGTCTTACAGGATCTCGACTTGTATGAAAAAGCTCGCGCTTTTTGCGATTGGTTAGAACCTGCCGAGTGGCTCGATACCCGTGGTCCCGTAGGCGCAGCCAAGTGGATGAATATCGATCGTAAAGTGCTCGGTCAACTGATCTCACCCATCGACATCACCCTGCTTCGACGTTTTGCTCAAGTCAGCGAGCTGAACCAAAAAGACGTGCTCTGGCAAGTGATGCGCATGGTCGGCGAAGACATCATCGAATACATCAAGATGCTTAGTGATCGCCTACTCTATCTCGAAGAGCACTGCCAATGGTGGACGATAGGAAATGGCGATCAATCCTTTGAAGCTATCTTCCTACCCCGCACCGACCCTTTGCCTCAAAACCCATCTATGGCACTACCCAGGTTCATCAACGAACAAGGCAAAGATCACAGCACACTAGCCATGATCTATCCAGATAGTCGAGGCGACGGCTACGGACTCTCCCGTCACAACGACAATCTCAAGATGGACTTCACCGCAATAGAAAACCAATCCGACGTTCATTTTGCTCACAAAGGAGGTTTTGTTGCCAAATCCACCGCCACCGACCCTCAGCGATTGAAAGAGTTACTCGCCTTGGCTTATGATAATAGCTAGACTATTACACTTTGTGGCACTAAAATCGAGAGGCGTTGTCCATGCGAGTGCGAATATCACTCAACACATCCAATAGCGCGGAAATATCAGTAGCACTATAAGGTCAACACGCCGCCACATTCCCCGTAAAACTTCACCTTGCCAATAACTTCTTCACGCCGTCCATCAGCACCCCCTCGACTTCGGGAGCTACATCCGAAGCTCGCTCACTGGTCTCATAACCTCCTTCACCATACGCCACTTCCGTGCCGATGTATCCAGGTCCGTAATCTCCGTATGCTGCCATCAATACCGCGTGTCCAGGTCGAAGTTTTTGTGCATTAAGTTGATACTCCACAAACAACTCCCCCGGCATGTGCAGCACATCGATCTCTCCCAAACGCAAGCGCCCGATCGGCACCTGATAACCTGCCTTGCAGCGTTGAAGCCATGATAAAGAACCCACCACAGCTAAGCGATCTTTCTGCTTAGCTTTGTCATCATTCAAAACTTGCAACATCTTTTGTTCATCGAGATGCTTAGCTGGCGGCAAGGCTACTGGAACGGTCGCCCAATTCACATCAGCCGCGATCAGCGGATATTTCTCAGTCGCTTGCCACGCGAGCTTCATGCCCTTCGCCAAACGTGCTGCCAAAATCGGACGACGCTCTGGCGATCCGTCATTGTATTTCCCTGCACCTATATTTCCACCCGCTCCATCAAAATGGATGTGCGCCACTCCTGGCACAGCCTCTTCTCTCATGCGTCGTGCGATACCAGGGAAATCACAACTCACGTCTCCCTTGCCGTAATGGCTCTGCGGATGGGTCGCGTAGTAAGAGATCGAAACCACGGCTTGATCCTTATTCCAAAAACTCAAAACCTGAACAAAAGGATCGATCGTGCCTTCCGGTGCCGCGATGGCTTTAGGATCACGGCAAGCGGTGTAGCGCACCATCTCCACTTTTTTCCCGTCAGCAGACATGATTCTACGATTGGAAGCCACCTTCTCCACCTTGGCTTTACCAATACCCACATGGGTCACAACGCGCGCTTTGGACTTCGCCTGCACAATGGCTGCGGACACTCGTGCGATCACCTCCATCGCAAATTTCTGATCCATGCGGATGTTCTCCAAGCCGTGAGGCTGCAATAAGGCCTCGGCAGAAAAATCACAGCGACAGCCATCATGCTGATGCAATACATGCACCGCCACTCGATCAGGCGTCGTTCCAGCTGCCGCAGCCAGCTTTTCCTTCCACACATCCTGACCACCATTGCCGATCCCAATCCAATCCACGGCACAAAGCACCACCGGCTTCTGGTCGCCTGCCAAAATCACTACGCCGCGAGCACTGAGAGGATCTACAATCGATCGCGCTGGAGCATACGCCACAGGACTGCCAATCGGTGGCGTCGCATCGACATTGAAGGTGGCGATTTTCACCGTATCAACAGCAATCGCTGATCCAGCAAATGACAGCATCGCAGCCAAACAGCTGACGATCCATAACAAGAGGGGGTATGTTCTCATCCGCACAAGATGAAGCCATTTTCATCTTGTGCAAGGCTGAAGCCTATTTAGCTCTATCAGGGTCCACCCCTTGCCAAAACCGAGTAAAATCGCGCCCTTGCAGGCTGAGTATCTCATTTGGATGCATACGCACCACGTGTCCATCTAAAAAAGCGACCAGCAAAAATTTATTGCGATAACGAGCCGCTGCATTCCCCAGTATGCTGCCCTCACCACTACCGTTCATCACCATCGTTGAATTAATAACACTCTCGAAGCTATCCATGTAGATCATCGCACTAGGCATGAACTTGATATTCGCCATAGACTTCTCTGTCAACCAAGGGTCAGGGGCGCTTTGATTGATCTCATCATAGACTAAATTTTTATTCATCCCATAACCATGACGATACCAATTGGTTTCTTGAGGATTTAGGCGAATACTCGCTTTGCTTTCAAACACGGTATCCACCAGATGTCCGCCAGCTGTAGCTCTAGATGGAGGCGGGCTCAGCGCCATTGATTCGCCAGATAAAGGATCCGGAGGGTACATCGTATTGTAAATAGCACCATCACACCATAACCCTGTGCCTAATGGGTTGAGTTCCTGCACATCCTCTGGATCCACATCGGAATAAATGGGTGACGGCAGTCGATTGCCATTATCTACCGTCCAGTTGATCGTCGTATTGGTGATGTCACGCAGAGCCGACGATGCCGTAGTGGCGCGCGCGGAAGAGATCACACTGTTGGTCGCAGGTATCATCAATGTTGATAAAATCGCAATGATCGTGATCACCACTAACAACTCGATCAAAGTGAAAGCCTCGTCTTTACGCGTCTGAGCAGTCCTATTTCCTTCTAAATTCATATATTTAAGCCTCATTATGTGTATTAACCTTTCAAACAAACTAGCATTTTTTGAAACTTGAAGTCAAGCTGCGTATGCTCGAAATACAAAGTTAATTGCGATAAAGCCACATTTCTGGTTCAATATCCCTTCAAACCCTTTTTTCCATTACATCATGTGTCATTTTTCCAGTCAATCTATCTCGACAAAAAAAAGTTTCCTTCCGTGGCTGCCCGCCCTCATTTTACTGCTTTCATTTCTCTTAGTTCACAGCTCGACCGCCTCCGACCACACTCGCCCCAACGTCATCCTGATCATCACCGATGACCAAGGTTACGGCGACCTGTCCTGCCATGGCAATCCCCGCTTAAAAACCCCCAACCTCGATCGACTCTATCATCAAAGCTTGCGCCTCACCGATTATCACGTCAGCCCCACCTGCGCCCCCACCCGTGCAGCTCTGATGTCAGGACACTACTCCAATCGAACTGGCGTCTGGCACACCATCAATGGACGCTCGATCATTCGCGCCAATGAAGTCCTAATGCCGCAAATTTTCAGCGATTCTGGCTACCGAACAGCGATGTATGGCAAATGGCACCTCGGTGACAACTACCCTTCGCGCCCAGAAGACCGTGGCTTCCAGGAAGTTTTCCGTCACGGAGGAGGAGGCATCGGCCAAACTCCGGATCATTGGAACAACGCCTACTTTGATTGCACCTACACCCATAACGATAAAAAGGAAAAAGTGTCAGGTTACTGCACCGATGTCTATTTTGACCAAGCGATGCAGTGGATGAAAGCTCGCAAAAAGCAAAAACAACCGTTTTTCACCTACCTCGCCACCAACGCCCCACACGGTCCTAATCATTCGCCCAGTCAATTTTCCAAACCTTACGCCGATCTTGGCATCAAAACCGCCAACTTTCTCGGCATGATCAGCAACATCGATGACAACATGGGCAAGTTGATGCGCTTCCTCGACGACGAGCAACTGAGTGGAAACACCATCTTGATCTTCACCACCGACAACGGCACTGCAGGTGGCGACAAACTATGGAATGCAGGTATGCGAGCGAAAAAAGGATCCGAATATGAAGGCGGGCATCGAGTGCCGTTTTTTATCCGCTGGCCCAATGGCAATCTCGGCGCAGGTAGAGACCTGCCCCAGCTCACCTCGCACATCGATATCCTACCCACCTTTATAGAACTGCTGCATCTGAAGAATCCCACAAACCTGAACCTTGATGGTCGTAGTCTCGTCCCACTGTTGAATGGGAATGATAAAAAATGGCTCGACAGATTTCTGATCACCGATAGCCAACGCATCCGCGACCCAGAAAAATGGCGCAAATCCGCAGTCATGGCTTCTGGCTGGCGACTGATCAACGGCAAGGAACTCTACGATATCAACACCGATCCTGGACAGAAAGAAAACCTAGCCAAAGCTCATCCTGAAAAAGTGAACCAATTCCGCCAAGCCTACGAACAATGGTGGGCTAGCATGGAAGGAAGCTTCAAAGATGATGTCGAAATAGTGATCGGAAATGATCGAGAAAACCCCGCCACTCTGACCGCTCACGATTGGTTTCTTTATCAAGAAAACGCCCCCTGGAACCACTCTGGCATTCGCTCTAAAAAAGGAGCAAAAAGCGGATACTGGAACATCAAAGTAGATCAAAGCGCACGCTATCAAATCCAACTACGTCGCTGGCCTAAAGAATCAGAAGCCACCATAGGAGCCGACCTTGCACCTGGAGCGGATGTGCCAGGAGTTCCCGCCTACCGCACCACTCCCGGCAAAGGGTTTGCTGCAATCCTCGCCACTCTCACCATCGGCGATCAGCATCTGAAAAAAGTCATTGCCGATGCCAAAAAAGAAAAATACGTCACCTTCGAACTCGACCTCAAAGCTGGCGACACCCAACTTTCTGGGCTTTTCATCGACGCTGAGGGAAATAAGCTCGGCAGCTATTACGCCTACGTGAAACGACTTTAGACTCTCAAACCCATGAATTTTCGTTTTAACATCCTGCTTCTATTCCTATTAGGAATCACCTGCCTGCCATTGCATGCGGAGACGCCGCCCAATATACTCTTCATTTATGCTGATGACCTCGGCTGGCGCGACACCTCTTTCATGGGCTCAGATTTTTACGAAACGCCGCACCTCGATCAATTAGCGCGCGAGGGTATGACCTTCACCAACGCTTACTCTGCTGCTGCCAACTGCGCTCCCGCACGAGCTTGCCTGTTATCTGGACAATACACCCCTAGACATGAGATCTATAACGTAGGAACCAAAGCGCGAGGCAAAGCCCACGCACGCAATGAAGCTCGAGATCGACGCAAAGCTGAAAAGCGCTAAGGTGTCGCCTGCACGCAGACCACCTGTCCATCGCCATTACGGCAATAGATTTTCCCATTGGCCAAAACCGGAGCCGTCCAACATTTGCCTTTCATCACCTGTTGTTTCACCCTCGCGGTGTAACCCTTAGTTGAGGCTTTGCCGATCGACAGTTCTCCGCTCTCGCTCAGCACCAACAAATCTCCCTGCGCCGTCGCGACCACCGCCCCTTGCCCCACGCTGGTATCCGTCCATTGGCTCTCACCCGTTAGGAACTCCATGCACAACAAGCCAGTTCCCTCTTTGCCCTCATTACCACTCACTCCATACAAAAAGCCATCGATCAAAACACAGGCATTCATTTGGTTTTTCATCACCCTATTTTTCCACAAGCTCTTAGGTTTTGTAGGTTCTTTCCAATCCAACAAAGTCGAACCTTTATCATAAGCCGATGAAATAAATACCTTACCATCATGAACAATCGGATCTGCAGCATTCACTCCATAACGAGTCAACCATTTCACTCTCCACCACTCCTTACCATTTTTAGCCTCCACACAAGTGTAACCGCGTTTGTTCGAGAAAATCGCCAAATCCGTTCCGTCGCGCTGAACTAAGTAAGGCGTCGAATAAGACGCCTCACCATTCTTGGACTTCCACACCAGTGAGCCGTCCTCCTTGCGCAAAGCCAAACCTGCATCGCCAGCGTTGAGCAATAACAAGGCTCCATGCACCTTCGGGCTACCCGTGAATCCCCAAGCGGGCATGTCATAGCCAAAATCCTCCATCAAGTTTTTCTGCCACTTTACTTTGCCCGTTGCCGCATCAAAACAAAACAACTGACCAGCTCTCGCCAGAGAATACACCACCTCCCCGTCGACAGACGGAGTCCCTGTAGAACCACCAGGGAAATACAAATCGCCCAAGGGCTGCGAATAAGAGTGTTTCCAAAGCACTTTCCCAGTATCCGCATCAAAACACCACACGGTATCCGTCTCCTTGCCATCGTGTCCCATGGTGAAAACCCTCCCTTTCGCCACTGCAAACCCCGAAAAACCCAAACCTACCTGCGCTTCCCATATCGTTTTTAGACCAGTCACCCCCTGCAAAGATTCCTTAGAAATCCCATTGGCATCAGATCCACGCCACTGCGTCCAATCCTCAGCACGCACTTGCTGCAAGTTGAGCAAGCACCCTATTCCCGCCAATAAACTAACAAAACCTGTTTTCATCTTGCTAATCTGGCTCATCTTTAGATAAATTCCACGATCATTTACACTCGCCAGCCTTTATCTTTTGTGGTAATAAAATATCACGATGCTTTTGCTCATTCTATTTTTCCTCTTATCCATCACCTTCTCCTTCCTCTGCTCTATCTGGGAGGCTGTATTGCTCAGTATCTCTCCTTCCTACATCAAAATGATGGAAAGCGAGCGACCTAAGCTGGGTAAAAAAATTCACCAAATGAAAGAAGAGATCGATCGCCCCTTATCAGCGATCCTCAGCTTGAACACCATCGCCCACACCGTAGGCGCCATCGGCGTTGGTGCGCAAGCCGGTCAAGTTTTTGGTAGCAACGCCATCTCACTAGGGCCCATCAGTATCAGTGGTGAAGCCATCGTCGCAGCGGTCATGACTCTCGCCATCCTGATCCTATCCGAGATCATTCCCAAAACGATAGGTGCCAATTATTGGAAAAAGCTCACACCGTTCACTATCTACTCCATCAGCTTCTTGATGACCCTACTCGCCCCCTTAGTCTGGCTCAGTCAATGGGTCACCCAACACCTCAAAAGCGATGAAACGCAAAGTGTGTTGAGTCGCTCCGATCTGGCGGCTTACGCAGAAATTGGCGAAGAGAGTGGTGCGATCAATTCTGGTGAATCCCGTATCATCGCCAATTTACTGAAGATGAAAACGCTGCGAGCCAAAGATATCATGACCCCGCGGACGGTTGTGTTCATGATGAACCAAAGTGCCACCGTCGAAGAATACCATCAAACCCAGCAGGCATCACCCTTTTCTAGAATACCCGTTTACAATGAAACCCGCGACCACGTCACTGGCATCGCCCTCAAAGATGACATCTTGCAAGCCTTAGCTGACGACAAAGATGACACCCAGCTTAAAGATTTAAAAAGAGAAGTGCTCACCGTTAGCGACCAAACCTTGTTGCCCAACTTGTTTGAAACCCTGCTTCAGAAAAAAATCCACCTCAGCCTTGTCACTGACGAATTTGGCAGCTTACTAGGACTCGTCACCCTAGAGGACGTGATGGAAACTCTACTCGGCATAGAGATCGTCGACGAAACCGACCAAGCTCCCGACCTACAAGCGCTCGCACGCGAGAAATGGAGTCAACGAGCCAAGAACATAGGATTGCTGCCCGAGGAAAAAAACAAGGACTAAACCCTCCACCTCGAACTTCTAACGCCCACTACCAAGGCGGTAGCGGACCGGTGCCACCATCAAGCACGATCACCGTGCCGTTGATGTAAGCCGCCGCGTCGCTCATTAAAAATGCTGCAGTGCGAGCGATATCTTCAGGCTGCCCTAATCTGCGTGAAGGGATCTTTTTAGCCACCTCCTCATAAAGCTCTTCCACTGGACGATCCCAGCCCTCACAGGTAGCTGCCAACATAGGCGTCTCAATCGTGCCTGGAGAAATACCCACCGAACGGATTTTGCCTGGATGATCGACAGCAAGAGAACGCACCAAAGCTTCCAAAGCAGCCTTCGAGGCACAATACAAAGCATGAGCAGGAAAAGCAATTTGAGCTGCCACCGAAGTGGTCGTGAGAAAAACCCCACCAGCTTCATTTTTCTCCATAACAGGGATGCTGTGCTTGGCGAGCCACAGGGCACCTTTGACATTCACTCCCATGACTTTATTCCAAATACGGTCATTGAAATCAGTGACCAAGCCCTTTTCCCAAACGCCAGCATTGCAATAAACTCCGTCCAAACGACCATAGGCTTCAACCGTTTGAGAAATCATGCGTTTGACACTTTCTTCGTCAGACACATCCGCGTAGATGAATTTCCCCTCGCCTCCGGCCTGTTGGATCTCCGCTTCCAAAGCCACACCTTCTTCTCGCTGGATCGAAGCCGCTACGACCGATGCTCCTAATTCAGCAAAAAGCCGGCTACTCGCAGCTCCCATTCCAGAGGTGCCGCCCGTCACAATAATTACTTTATTTTTTAAACTATTCATCCTCAAAGTTATTTGTAAAATCTCAATCTAAGTCACTGAACTCCGTCGCTCCTTCGCGGAATTGCATGTATTCGAACACCGCGCCGTCCTTCATGAAAAAAGCCACCTGCAAACCCTCCATCGGCGTGAACGGTTCTAGAATGACGTCCTCCCCCTCTAAGGCAGCGTGAATGTCGTCAACGCGGAAGCCCACATGCGGCATGTCTCGCAAAGGTCCACTCACCGGTGAATCAGCTTCAAATCGCAGATACTCGACACGCATCGGGTGATTTTCTGGACGCGTCACCCATACCTTGGTCTCGGCTACATAAGTCTCCCCCTGTTGGACGTCATCAGTGGGCATTCCAATGTGATGAAAAATTTTCATAGTATTCAGCACCTACACCCATCTTTTCCCCGTGTCACCTCTAGGTCGAGAAATTTCGCCGATGTGTTGCGAAACAGCCGCGAGCGATTGCACTCACAGCTCTTATTTAACCGCCTTCTGCCCCCCATCCTGATTTTTTAGCCGATAGAGATAATGCGTGAATTGGGTTTCTTCGAGCCCGTAAAAAGTTTCTATCAGCTCAAATTTTCCAGAATCTTCTATGTAGGGTACTAGCCCATTTTTGACATGCAGCGAAAACGGACGATAACCAAATTCAATGAAAAATGGACGATTCTCGCGTTCAGCCTGCGCAATCGCCTTATCGACCTCAGCAATGCTCGGAGTGTGAGTAAGCGTCGGGTCATAAATCGTATCTGACCAAAAGGCAGCGACCAAGGGGCGAGCCGATTCGCTATCAAAGGGATAAACATCGCCTCGGATAGTCATCATGATAGGGCGTAGCTGCTCTTTAGATTGTCTGGAATATGCAATGAAAGGGTAACCAAAACTCGCCATCATGCCCACTAATAAAAACGGCCCAGCAACCCTAAACATTCGGATACGACTGCTCCACAAACTCTCAACCGTCGCCGCCATGATCAATATAAAAACAGGCAAGGCATAGATGACATACCAATGATGCAAGATGGATTCATTGAGATTACTCATGGCGATCGTGAATGCAACCGAACTCACGCCAACCACAGAGATGAAGATAGCCTTGGCGTTTTTGCTCAACAACACCCTCAAAAGACCGAACAAAAGCACCGCTGCCATCAGGTAAAAAAGCACCTCCCCTGTCACTCCTATATTCTGCCATGCGGGACTCCACGGATTTTCGGGCACACTATCAACCAGCGGCATCCCGCTCACCAGATACGCCAAAATTTCGATCACATTTCTCAAGCTCGTATAGCCCTTAAACCCCGCGCTCGAAAGAGCAGAGGCTATTTGCGGCAAGGCAGGTGCCGCAAGTTGTAGGTAGAGCACCGCCCCCAGTGCGTTGACAAACAACCAGCGAGGAATTCGGTCGCGTTTGGTCATCAGCATCCAAACCAAGACGGCCAAATTCAAGGGCACTAAGAAATACACACTGGCGATATACGCCCATAGACACAAAAACTGCGTGAGGCCAAACCCTATCCACCACCTCCAACGCCCTTCTCGAACTGCTAAAATAAGCGTAAGCAACAGTATTGAAGCAAATAGAATGACAAGCCCATGAGGTCGAGCCTCGGTGGAGTAACGCAAATGCCAAGGGTGCAAGGTCGTCAACCACGCAGCAATCAGCGCCATTCTAGCGCCACCCCAAATGTAGGCTAATAGACCTATCACTACGATACTGGCAGTTCCGGCGAGCAACGAAGGCAACCTCAAAGCACTTTCCCCTACCTCACCGTCCGCAGCACCTACCAGCTTTTGCCAAGAATCATGGCAAACTCGCGCCAAGATAGAATAAAAAACTCCATTATTACCTTGAATGTTCCCCCAAATGGTTTTTTTCCAAGAGTTGGCTTTATAGCTAGGCTCTCCAGTTATTTTATCGTCTTTGAATTGCCCATGAATGAAGCGGGTGAAATTGAAAGACTCATCATTATAAAGGCTCAAATCCATACGTGGTAGCCGCACAGTCAAGCCGATAACAGCTATGCCTAAGATCCAGTATAGAGTTCGTCGCGGAGGGAAAGAGATACTTGGTGCTATCGGCTCAATCTTCAGACTCCACCACTTGATTGAAAAAAGCAGAAGCAGAACAATGCCCCCACCGACGGCAGCTCCATACCACAGCCCTGTAGAAACAAACTCAGCCTGCTTGATAGATCTAACGATTTTACGCGAGCGTTGAGCCTCATCATCAAAAACGGTGCCATCTTTAGCAAGTTTCTCATGGGTTCGCGAAAGCCGCGTTTCTATAGCGTCTCGCCCCTTTTCTCCAATGGAGATCATCAGCGTGATTTGTGCGATCAACATCACCAGCAAGGTTATGCCCCATAACTTTGAAGCAGTATCCCATCCAGAAAGTAACTTAACTATGAGTTTCATTTCGATATTTAGCCACTCAGATATCGCGGTGAACGATTCTAAACAAGCTCACTTGCTTTCACGGTTAGACAGACCGCTCTCTTTTGGCTATGCTAGCCAGTTGCAACAGTTTACAAAAAACTTATCGGCGATTCTTACACCCATTTTTTCCATGTGTCACCTCCAGCTTACTATATTTCACAAATACCTTGCGAAGCGGTCACGCGCCTGTTGCCACATCAGTGGCGATAGGATATGCCCTGAATCTTTTCCGATATAATAGGTGAACCGATCACTAGCCTTTTGTTTTTGGTAAACTGCTTCAATCCGTGTAATCCCATGTTTGACCTCATAGGCTTATGTGAATTGATTCTCCGTGCAAAAATCAGCCGTGGCTGCAGCATAGTAAATTTAAAATAATTATAGCTTTTATATTTATTTATGATATTTTCATAACTGTTTTACTTTCGACGTTCAATTCGTCTGCTAAACTTCGCTAATTTGCCTAGCCATCAAGGCAACCCATCAAAAGTAACACCTTATGAGACCTACCATTTTCCATTTGCGCACCAAACACGAATTCTATTGGTTCATTACTGTTGCTTTACTCGCAGTCAGCTTCTTGTTGCCACACAAACTGCAGGCTCAGAACATCTATATGGACGAAGGGCAAAGCCAAAGAAAGGCATCTGCTTTCATTTTACCCTTTGTATCTTCTTCGGATCAACTTGGCTTTGCGGGCGGTTTAGCTGGAGTTCGGCGAGGTTTCCTGCAAGATCAAGCTACATTCGGAGGTGCCGTTTTGGTAGCTAGCGGCGATTCTTACGGGCTCTATTTCGGTGGCATCAACTACCAAATGCCATTTACAGAGCGTTGGTTTTTAGACCCCATTCTCACGGTATCAAATTTTGCCGAAATGCGTTCTTACCAAGATTACGCCACTGAATTTGGAGATAATCGCTCAGGCAGCAACGGCTCAGAAGAAACGGACTACGTAGAGGATCAAGGTTGGGATATTTATTTTGAAATGCGCTCAAAATGGTTGCTGCCCATTGGTCATGGCAAAGGAGACCCTTTGCACGTCTATCACCTAAACAATGGTTTACTAAGCAACGAAGCCGACATCACAGGTGGCACAGCCTTCAACCCTCTCACCAGTGGTAGAACTTATATTACTTTTTCTCCATTCTATCGCAGTCAAGAGTATGATGCTGACGTCAACAACCAGCTGCGCTCTTCGTCCAATGGCATCCAGCTGGGACTGCTATGGAATAACAAAGATTTTGAAGCTAGCCCTTCTAAAGGAGAGCGAATTCAAGTTAATGTAAGGCAAGATTTTGGTGCATTTAACAGTGATGATTCTTGGACAACTTGGGAGTTTGAAGCGAGCAAATTCATCTCGCTCGGTAGTAATAACTGGGCACGCCAACAAGTATTGGCTTTTGATTTCTGGACTTCTGATACACCTAGTTGGAATAACAATAATGGTAACATCTCCAATCGCGCACCCGATTTCTATTCTCCAAAACTCGGAGGATTCAATCGTATGCGAGCTTACCCCTTCGAACGCTTCAACGACAGATCTGCTATCTACTATGCCATGGAATACCGAGTGATCCCTGAGTGGAATCCGCTAGGTGATGTGGCCTGGATCGACCGATGGCTCGACATCGACTGGTGGCAAATCGTCCCTTTTGCCGAACTCGGGCGTGTATCAAACGAGTATGATCTCGGCACCTTGCACAAAGACATGAAGTGGGATGCGGGTATCGGGCTTCGATTCATGATGAAAAAGAGCGTCATCCGCCTCGATTGGGCAATGTCCGAAGAGTCCAGTAGTGTGTGGTTCTTTCTCGGCCAGAGTTTCTAACGCAGCTTTGCCCCATTTCATGAAGGCTCAAGCAAAAGCCTGGATGAAGGCAGATTCTAGCGCTAAGGCTTCTTGCACATTGGTGGTCAGGTGATTTCTCAGACTCTCAATGGCGTCCATTTTTTTGCTCAACTGGATGCTGTCCAAGCTGGTAGCTAAAGCCTTGGTGGACTCGGCGTAATCGGGTAAATCTAGACGCTGGTATTGATTCTGTAGGCGCATAGCATCGCCAAACCATGCCAGTAGATATTCGATCAACTTACTGCGAAACTGCAAATACTCAGATTCTGTCAGCGCTTTGTAATACTCTTCGCGCCGTTTCAACCAATCACCCTCGGTGGTCTGTTTATACATTTTGACCTCACCTTTGAGCGACTCATCATTCAATTTGCCGATGCGAGCCTTCTCTTGCGATAGCACTCCCGAAAAAACCTTCATCAAACTCAAAGCTGCGGACACCCCTGCCCTGCGCTCTTGATAAAATCGAGCTAGCTGATCCAAAAAATGGCGAGCTTCGTCACTGATCACCCATGCCTTGCCTTCCCCTTTCAAACTGATACGAATGCAGCGTGAAAGAATCGTCGTTAGCAGTTGCTCGGGTTGAGCGGTTAGCAAAAACAGCAAAGAGTTGTCGGGAGGCTCTTCCAAGGTTTTCAAAAAAGCGTTGCTCGCAGCTGGCATCATCCGGTCGGCTTCTTGGATCACCACGACTTTTTTCAAACCTGCCGCACTCGCCATGCGCAGCGCTTTCTCAGCCTGACGGATGCCATCCACGGTGATTCGTCGCGAGCGAGACTCCGGTCCGATCACATTGACGTTACCGCTTTTCAATGATTGCAAACTCTGTTTGTCGGGATCCAACTCGTTGATGCCATTGACCAGGCATATCAAGCGACGGCAGAGTTCTTGTTTGCCACTGCCCTCGACACCCGTGATCAGATAGGCGTGTGCCAGTCGATCATTTTGATAAGAATTGCGTAGCAATGTGTAGGCTTCTTCAGGCGGAAAACTCATGATACCTTTTTTTTATAATACCCTCAATACTGGCACTCACTTCTTCAATACTTTTCGATGCATCGACGATACTGATGCGCTCGTTTTCGATATCCGCCAAGTTCAAATAGCCCTGCCGAACTCTTTCAAAAAAATCAAGCTCCTGATCCTCCATACGATCAAATTTGCCCTCAGCTTCGCTCACGGCTTTAGCACGAGCGTGCCCCTGCTGCGCATCCATGTCGAGCAGTAGAGTTAGATCAGGTTTGACCTCCCCCACGGCAAAGTCATTGATATGGGCTACAGCTTGTTGATCCAATCCCCTGCCCAAGCCTTGATAAACCGTAGTCGAATCCAAAAAACGATCAGCGATCACCCATTGTCCCTGTTGCAGAGCAGGCGCGATGACCTCGCGCACCAATTGCGCACGACTGGCAGCAAAGAGTAATAACTCAGCTTCAGCCGTCATGCCTTTTGCCTCGGGCGTGTATTGCAACAAGTCGCGAATACGTTCGCCTACAACCGTGCCGCCTGGTTCTCGGGTCAACAGCACGGCTATGCCCTTTTTTTCCAAAAGATCAAGCAAGATCCGAATTTGGGTGGATTTCCCGCATCCTTCGGAACCTTCAAAACTGATAAATCGTCCTTTCTGCATCGTAGCTTGCATCTATGCCTCGTCGAACTAAAGTTGTCGAACTAAATTCTACACTCTCACGATTTACTGATATGGAAACTGCTAATAACGCTTGGTTTGGAGATCGCTCCGACCACAAAGCTATCGAAAATGAATTGGACTTCGCGCCAAAATTTGATGAAAGCGGACTGATCCCCGCTATCGCTCAAGACGCGCAAAGCGGCGAAGTGCTGATGGTCGCCTACATGAACGCCGATGCTCTCAGTGACACCCTGCGCCGTGGCGAAGCCGTCTATTGGAGCCGTAGCCGTCAAGTGCTGTGGCACAAGGGCGCCACCAGTGGGCATGTGCAAGAAGTAGTGGAGATTTTGATCGATTGCGACCAGGATGCGCTGATATTGAAGGTCAATCAAAAAGGTCCCGGCTGTTGTCACGTAGGGCACCAGACTTGTTTTTATCGCAGCGTGCCGTTCAAAGACGCCATCACCTCGCAAGATCAGGTCATCACTTTGAACGAGCGCTATTCAGAAAAATCCTACGATCCGAAAGAGGTTTACAAATAAACCGACCACTGTGGTATAAATGACTGGTCAGCTAGTGCTTCTGCGTGCAAAGTAGCCATCCCCAATCGACTCCCGCTTTACGGGTCATATCAGACTTCCTTTTTAATGAGAATCATAGCCATTGCGAATCAAAAAGGTGGAGTAGGCAAAACCACCACCTCGGTCAATCTCGGTGCCTGCCTCGCAGCTCAAGGCGCCCGAGTGACGGTGCTCGATCTCGACCCACAGGCGAATACGACGAGCGCGCTCGACCTAGTGCCAGGAGAGAATCCCAGCATCTACGATAGCCTCATCGAAGGCGCTGATGTCGCCACTCTGGTGAGAGCGACCAAATACGATAATTTGTCCATCATTCCCTGCGATCTACAGTTGGCGGGTTGCGAGATCGAACTGGCTCGGGCAGAAGATCACCTGACCCGTTTACGCGGCATTCTGCACGCTTACCGCGAAACGGTCGATACCGACTACATGCTGATCGATTGCCCTCCCTCACTAGGCATCCTGATGACTTCCGCTTTAGCAGCTGCAGACGAATTGCTGATTCCGCTGCAATGTGAGTACTTTGGACTCGTTGGTTTGTCAGAAATCGTCAAAGTTTTGGAAATGGTCGCCACCTCCGGCGCCAACCCTGATGTAGAAATCGAAGGCATCGTCATGACCATGGCAGATTCACGCACCAATCTGACCCAGCAAGTCATCGACGAAGTGCAACGCGTCTTTAAAGAGACCGTCTATAAGACGATCATTCCTCGCAGCATCGCGCTCGGCGAATCCCCTAGCCATGGGCGCACCATCATCGACTACAAACCCGCCAGCGCTGGAGCGATAGCCTACACCGCCTTGGCAAAGGAGTTCCTAGCTCGTCACGCTCCACAGGTCGCTAGTTGAATAGGCCAAGTAAGACCTTGATAATTCGCGGACTTGGCGCAAAGTTCGCTTGCCTGATAAGCGCAGCCTATCCCATTGATAGCTGTGCTGGTAGGCATTTTTGTTTTTCACCTATTTCCTATTTCATAAATACTCAATTCCGTTCACGATGTTCCAGTGGCTCATACGCAAAATAGTCGGCTCAAAAAATCAGCGCGTGCTGAAACTCATTTGGCCAACCGTCGGAGAGATTAACCGTATCGAGGAGGGGCTCCAGTCCCAAGACGCATCGGTGCTCAAAGACAAAACAGCCGAGTGGAAGGCTTATCTCAATCGCTACAACGAAGACGTTGAGTTTTTCAGCGACCGTAAACTCAAGGTCTTGGAAAAGGAGCAACAAATCGCCATCCTTACTGGCTGGGTATCACGCTACCAAACCCTAGAGAATGAATTTGCCAGCTTGAAGGATTTGTTGCCGCGTGAAGGTCAAATCTCAACTTTGGGCGAAGACGAGTTAATTGCAGCTATTCTCAAAGCACAGGAAAACTTCACCACCTTGCGTGCGAGCTTTCCAGAAGCAAGAGCAGAATATTTAGAGAAAATTCTTCCCGAAGCTTACGCAGTGGTCAAAAATACCGCTCGACGTCTTTGCGGCACCACTTGGGACGTCTGCGATCACCCCGTGACTTGGGAGATGGTGCATTTTGATGTGCAGCTGATCGGCGGTATCGCCCTGCATCGTGGCACCATTGCTGAGATGGCGACTGGAGAGGGTAAAACGCTTGTCGCAACTCTGCCTGTTTATCTGAATGCCCTGACCGGCCTAGGTGTGCACGTCATCACCGTGAATGACTACCTCGCCCGTCGTGACTCCGAATGGATGGGACACCTTTTTGAATACTTAGGTCTAAGCGTAGGCTGTATCCAGAATGACCAGCATGGAGATTCTCGTCGCGAGCAATATCAAAACGACATCACCTACGGCACTTCAAGCGAATTTGGCTTCGATTACCTACGCGACAATGGCATGGCGACCAACAAAGATGGTTTGGTGCAGCGCAGTCATTATTATGCACTGATTGACGAGGTGGACTCCGTGCTCATCGATGAAGCGCGCACACCACTGATCATCAGTGGCCCCGTGACCTCACAGCAAGGGCATCAATACGACCGTTTCAAACCGCTCGTCGAGCAACTGACCCGCCGTCAGACCACCTTGTGCAATCAATTGGTCTCAGACGCAAAAACCAAAATCGAAGCCAGTAATCAGCAAGAAGCAGGTGTCGATCTGTTTGCAGTGAAATTGGGACAACCGCGCAACCGCGCGCTTATTCGCCTGATGGAAGATCCCGACATCCGTCGCTTGATTGACAAAACTGAACTCTCTTTTTATCAAGACGCCCAAAAAACAGCGCTCTTCCAACTCAAAGAAGAACTCTATTTCATCCTAGATCAGAAAAACCACGAAGCCGATCTCACCGAAAAAGGGCGCTCCTTTCTCAATCCGGATGACCCAGACGCTTTTGTCTTGCCTGACTTAGCAAGCGCGTTTGCTGATATCGATGGCAATACCACGCTCAGCGATGAAGCGCGAGAAAGCACCAAACAAGAGCTGCAAGAGCAGATGAATACGCAGGCTCAGCGCATGCACAACATTTCTCAGTTGTTGCGCGCTTACTGCATCTACGAACGGGATGTGAGCTATGTGGTCGAAGACAATCAAGTGATGATCGTCGATGAGAACACAGGTCGCAAAATGCCAGGTCGCCGTTGGTCCGACGGGCTACATCAAGCGGTAGAGGCAAAAGAGGGCGTCCATATCGAAGACGAAACTCAGACCTACGCCACCATCACCATCCAGAACTACTTCCGTCTTTATGAGAAACTCTCAGGCATGACCGGAACGGCGGAAACCGAAGCTGCTGAGTTCAAAGATATTTACGCCCTAGATGTCTTAGTCATCCCCACCAATCGACCGATCCTACGCGCCGATGAAAATGATCAAATTTACAAAACGCGTCGTGAGAAATTCAGCGCAGTGATCAAAGCCGTAGGCGAAGCCAATGCGACAGGTCAACCGATCCTACTAGGAACGGCGAGCGTGGAGTCTTCGGAGACCATTTCCCGCATGCTCAAACGAGCTAAGATACCTCACAGCGTCTTGAATGCCAAATACCACATGCAGGAGGCGGAAATCGTCAGACGCGCAGGACTCAAGGGGGCGGTCACAGTGGCGACCAACATGGCGGGCCGAGGCACTGACATCAAACTCGGTGAAGGTGTAAAAGAACTGGGCGGCTTAAAAGTGATCGGTACCGAGCGCCATCAGTCACGCCGGATCGACCGCCAGTTGCGCGGACGTTGCGCACGTCAAGGTGACCCAGGTGCCTCGATGTTTTTTGTCAGTTTCGAAGATGAACTGATGGTCAACTTCGGAGCCTCCGAACGCATGACCAAAATGATGGATCGTTTTGGTCTGGAGGAAGGTCAGGAACTTGAACACCCTCTGCTCAATCGTAGCGTCGAAAACGCACAGAAAAAAGTCGAGCAGCGCAACTACGTTTCGCGTAAACGGGTGCTTGAATACGACGACGTGATGAACCAACAGCGCGAAGTCGTTTATGGCTATCGCAATGAAGTATTGGAAACAGAAAATCCACATGGGCTGGTTTCCGAGATCATCGAAAAATCCGTGCCGTCGCGCCTCGCCACTTATGTCGAAGGCGAATCCGGAGAGCTGGACTACAAAGCGATCCTGCATTGGGTCAACAACACCTTCCCACTCGGTTTGACTCCCGAGCAAGCGGAATTTGATACTCGCGATGAAGAGGGCAACATCCGCTTCATCACCGACAAGGTGCATCAGGCTTATGAGCTCAAGATCAACCATGAAGATCCTGACGTCTTGGAGGAACTCGAGCGCTACATCATCCTCAGTGCCATCGACCGCCTGTGGCAAGATCACCTCTACGTGATGGATGGCGTTCGCGAAGGCATCGGCATGCGCCAGCACGCGCAGAAAGATCCTTTGGTCGAATACAAAACCGAAGCTTATGCTGTGTTCGTCGAGTTGATGGACAACATCGACCATGAAGTGCTAGGCAGCCTATTCCGCACCACCACTCGACCAGAGGAATACCAAGCCTTCTTGGAAAACCTCCCCCAACAGCTCAGTCATGACACTGACCCGCTCGCCGACTTAGATGGAGGCAATGCCTCACGACCTAGTCAAGCGAGTGCAATCGAACAGCCGCAAGAAGATCCTAATCAGGTGAAAATCACTCTTCCTATCAAACGCGAACTGCCCAAAGTAGGACGCAATGAAGATTGCCCTTGTGGTAGCGGCAAGAAATTTAAAAACTGTTGCGGACGCAAAGCCTAATTCCAATTTCGCACTATGAATCTAGGACTAATCGGATGCGGAAAAATGGGTCGAGCTTTGCTCGAAGGCATACTCAGTAAAAAAATAGTCAGTGCAGAGCAGGTGACCGTTTTCGATACCTACCCAGCTTCGATGCACAGTCTAGTGGACGACCTGAAGGTGAACGCCGCTAGCGATAATCAGCAAGTGATCGAAGCTTCTGACGCAGTATTGCTCTGCGTCAAACCTCAAGGGTTCATAGAAATGCTCGAGTCTTTAGATGGTCACCCCGACCGCTTGCTCATCTCCATCGCAGCGGGCATACGCATCGCCAATATCGAAATAGCAAGCAAACAACAGCATCGCATCATTCGAGTGATGCCCAATACTCCTGCTTTAGTGGGCAAAGGTGCCAGCGCCTTCGCTCTTGGCAGCAAGGCAACCGAAGCCGATGCAGAAACCGCCCGCCAACTACTCGGCGCGGTCGGCTACGTCACTGAAGTGAGCGAAGACCTGCTAGATCCCGTCACAGCACTCAGCGGTAGTGGGCCAGCTTATATTTTTGCGATGATCGAATCCATGGTCGCAGCAGCGGAGGACTTAGGGCTCGACAACAAAACGGCTCTCGACCTAGCTACCCATACCGTAGCAGGTGCTGCCGAACTGATTTTGCAAACTGGCGACTCCCCCACTCTGTTGCGAGAGAATGTCACCAGCCCCAATGGCACCACCTTCGCTGCACTGGAATCCCTGAAAGCTAATCACTTCGATCAAGTCATTCACGATGCATTGAAAGCAGCTTGTGATCGCTCCATAGAACTCGGCAAATAAGACGGAATCATAACAAAACTATGAATCCACTACGCCAACATTTCGAAGATCGCGGACAAGGCCAGGTCTTTCGTTTTTTTGACCAGATCTCATCTGATCAGCAAGAACAGCTCATACGTCAAGCGAACGCGATCGATCTCGATGAAATCGATACCTTGGTGGAAAATTTACTCAAAAGCTCCGCAACTCAAGAAGCCGCTCTCGACCTGCAACCCGCCAACTACCTTCCTGTCCCCTGCAATCGTGACAGCTCAGAGTCATGGCAAAAAGCCCATGCTATAGGAAGCCAGGCATTGAATGACGGTAAAGTCGCCGCCTTCACCGTCGCAGGTGGACAAGGCACTCGTTTGGGGTTTGCTGGACCCAAAGGCACCTTCCCCATTTCGCCCGTGAGCGGAAAAACTCTATTCCAGATTTTTGCAGAAAAAATCGCGGCTAGTGAAAAACAGCATCAATGCACGATTCCATGGTTCATCATGACCTCGGAGGGCAACCACCAAGATACGCTGACTTTTTTTGAAGAGAATCATTGGTTTAGTTTGTCAGCAGAGAACATTCATTTATTCCCTCAAGGCACCCTGCCCGCAGTCGATCAGAATGGCAAAATCCTACTTGAAGACAAACACCGTATCGCCCTCAGCCCAGACGGCCACGGTGGTTCGCTGCGTGCTCTGGTGCGTTCCGGAGCGACCCAACGCATGGCGGATCAGGGCATCGAGATCCTATCCTGCTTTCAAGTCGACAATCCACTGGTGCAATGCATCGACCCGACCTTCATAGGGTTTCATCTTGAGAAAAAATCTACCCTTTCAAGTAAGACCATCATGAAAACTAACGCTGGCGAAAAGGTCGGTGTCTTTTGTCAGCAAGGAGAACAAACTTGTGTGGTAGAATATTCGGACATGTCGCAAGAGCTTCAGCAACAGACCGAGAGTGATGGCTCCCTATCTTTCAGAGCAGGCTCGATCGCCGTCCACCTTTTTGATCGCCAACTGATCGAACAGCTCGGCGGAGATCACGACAGTGTAACTTTACCCTTTCATCTAGCTCGCAAAAAAATCTCAGCTCTCGATAAATCGGGGCAACCCTCTTCCATCGATGGCATCAAATTTGAAATGTTCATTTTTGACGCCCTGCCATTTGCGCAATCACCGATGATTTTGGAAACCCTACGCGAAGAGGAATTCAGCCCTGTCAAAAACGCACAAGGCAATGATTCACCTGAAAGTTCAAAACAAGATCAGCTCAAACAATTTGCTCGCTGGCTAGCTGCTGTTGGTATCCAGTTACCTACGGATGACAAGGCAGTCCCCACCATCAATATTGAGATCTCTCCGAGCTTCGCTGACTGCGAAGAAGGTTTCATCAAAGCTTGGAACAACCTGCCTACACCTCCTAAGGTCAAAGATGGCACCATCTTATCCTGAAAACTACCCATCTTAATCTAGCTTCAGGGTGAAATCACTTTCAGCCCGTTAAAATGATTCCGATAAAACCCGGCGTCTCGCGTCAAAAGCCGCTCCGCCTGAATCTTGGCGTGAGCTCCGATCAGAAAATCGGCAGCCACACGCCCACGTTTGCCTCCGCTTTTAAGATAACAGGAAAACATCTGACCCGCCTCAATGCTGGCACCCCTAGAAATAGCGATGAACTCAACCCCTGAATCATCTAGAAACTCTTCGACCTCCCTTTGCAGAGAAAGAGCGGGGCTAATTTCGGCAATCACTGCTTCACAAATAATCACTTTGCCCTCATTTTGACATTGCACCAACGCTGCCAGCGAACGCGCACCAAATCTAGGATCATTCAAGAGAATATCAAGCAGCACGGAACTATCAACTGAGGTGATCATAAAAAATACTCAGATCATTTTCCACGAATGGATTTAAGATAGCTTTCAGTCGAAGCTGCTCTCTTTTTCCCGTCTGGCATTTTACCTTTTCCGATCCAGCGCAACAGCGAATTCTGTTTAGACACTTTCTTGCCAACCAATTTTCCCTCGGAGATTTCGAAATCAATCACCACGCCAGGAGCCAAGCCCAGATGATCCCGTAATTTTTTAGGAATGGTAATTTGCCCTTTCTCCGAAATAATCGTCGTCATACATTTACAGTATGAATTCCTACCAAAATGTAAAGAATTATCCCTCAGCTATTTCAATAGCGTGTGGCAATCAATCAGCCCTCAAACATCGCAATCATTGATCGCATTGATCAAGACACGAATCCTCCCTGGGCAACACCTTTTCACTTTGAAGACTAACCTAGGCAGATCGATGATGGATTCCTCATTGCGTTCCTCTTTCAAAGCGCTCTGTTGACGGATTTCCCCCTCAACGATGATATCTGCAAAGTCGATATTGAGTTGTGCGACTGCTTCAGGATGAATGTTGCGATGCAAGCGAATCACCATCTTGCCCTTCACGTAACGGTAAGAATGAAACACTCGATAAAAATGCAACAACTCAGCAACCGCTTCATCGACGGAATCCGTGATCATGAACAAATTGAAATCGTCTTCCGAAATCAAACCTAGACGAAACAAATGCTCACGAATGAATTGCTCGAAAGTCTTCCAATAACTGCCACCAGGAGCATCGATCATCACAATAGGAAATACCGAAGCCTTGCCAGTCTGCATCAAGGTCAGTACCTCAAATCCCTCATCCATCGTGCCAAAACCGCCCGGGAACAGCACCGCAGCATCCGATTCTTTTACAAAGGCTAACTTACGAGTAAAGAAGTAGTTGAAGGTCAAAAGCTTGTGGTCTCCGATGATAGTATCATTGGCAGACTGCTCAAAAGGCAGGCGTATATTTAGACCAAAGCTGCTCTCGCGCCCCGCGCCCTCCTGCGCCGCGCCCATGATTCCGTTACCAGCACCCGTGATCGTCATGACACCATGCTCGCGCATTTTGTCGGAAAAATCTTTTGCCGCTTCATACTCAGGTTGCCCGGGTTGTGTGCGAGCGGAACCATACACCGCCACTTTGCGCTCACGTTCATAGGGAGCAAACACGTGCGACGTGGCCTGCATTTCTTTGAGCGAGCGATTGAACAATTTCAAATCAGCCTCCCCCACTTCATCCTCAGCGATACGTAGCGCGGTGATGATCAACTCTTCGATCAGTTCACTGTTCTCGCCCCCACCCCAATCTGCCACCAACTGCTCGATCCGTTGATCAAATTCGGGTTTACCCGTACTGCCGCGCCTTGGGGACAGTGAGAAGATACCACCACCTGTGAAGTCCTTTTGATTCTTAGAAAATGTTTTTTTATTCATGTGATGCCAAGTCGATATCTGACCAACATAAACGATTTAGAAAAAAGTAAGCAGATTTTCTCTGGTAAAATACCCATTCACCGCTTATTTGCGCATCATGTCCATTACAACAGACGACATCCGTATCGAAAACCTGCATCAACTCATCGCCCCCGTGGTGCTGATGGAGGAACTGACGCTCAAAGATAACGAAGCTCAACTGGTGCGCGAATCGCGAGCTGCTGCAGAAAATATCATGCTGGCAAAAGATGATCGACTGCTAGTTGTCATCGGCCCCTGCTCGATCCACGACCCAGAAGCGGCACTCGACTACGCTCGCAAACTCAAAGCTTATGCCGACACCGCAAAGGACGATCTATTGATCATCATGCGCGTCTATTTTGAAAAACCACGCACCACTGTCGGCTGGAAAGGCCTGATCAATGACCCGCATCTCAACGGCAGCTTCGACATCAATCTCGGACTGCGCACCGCGCGTAATTTGCTACTCAACCTGCTGGAACTCGGCATGCCGGCAGGAACGGAGTTTCTCGACACCATCAGTCCACAGTTTTACGCCGACCTCATCTCATGGGGCGCTATCGGCGCGCGCACTACGGAGAGCCAGATTCACCGTGAGCTCGCTTCAGGACTCAGCATGCCCGTCGGTTTCAAAAACGGCACCGGAGGCAGCATCCAGATTGCACTCGACGCCATCCAAGCATCACAACAGCCGCATCATTTCCTCTCTGTCACCAAAAATGGCACCGCAGCTGTCGTCACTACCAAGGGCAACCCCGCCAGCCATTTGATCCTTCGTGGATCAAGCGAAGGCCCCAACTACGACCGCGAAACCATCGAAGCCGTCAAACAACGCTTGAAAAAATGCGGACTCTCCGATCGCCTGATGGTGGATTGCAGTCACGGCAACAGTCGCAAAGACTACACCCAGCAGGCGGTCGTCGCTGATGACATAGCCAGCCAAATAGCAGATGGCGAAAATGCCATCGCATCCGTCATGATCGAAAGCAACTTGGTGGAAGGCAATCAATCACTGAAGGACCTGGATCAACTCGAATACGGCAAAAGCGTCACCGACGCCTGCGTCTCTTGGGATAACAGTGTAGCTATCCTAGATCAACTTGCCGAAGCCGTGCGTTTGAGGAGAAAGACGCTACTCGCCTAATTATGTAAAGTCGCTGCAGGCGTTCCGCCTGCAGCTCCTCCCCACTCACTTCGCGCTCATCCTACGAAAGAGATACACCCCTAAACCCAAAAAAATCAGATTAGGCAACCACACCAAAATGTGTGGGTAAAGATGCTCCTTATCCCTCATCATTTCCGCAATCGTCATCAGTAAAAAGTAGCTGATGCCCACCAACAGACTCATCGCAAAACCAATAGAAGTCTCACGCCGCTGAGCGGTGATCCCCAACGGCACCGCTATCAAAGCTAGCGTGATACAGGCTAATGAGAATGAAAACCTGAGACTCACTTCTGTTCTCAGTGAGGATCGACGCCCTCTATCCGAGTCCTCTTTTTCCAACTCCTTGAGTAACTCGCCAAACTGCAAAGTATCAGGCTTCACTTTGTCACTCTTTTTATTTAAGCGATCCAAGCCGATCGACATCGGGGCGAACTCTGCAAAATAAGGTTGAGTTTTAGTAAAATTTTTAGGATCAGGATCTGATTTCAGTTCAAAATAAGCGTCCTCCATTTCCAAAACCATAGCTGGTGCGCCATCCACCGTCTCACTCGACAGTTTCACTTTTTTTGCGATCACAAACACTTCAGGGCGTTTGCGTTCATCCAACTTGATCATCTGGAAATTGACCAAACCCTCGTCCGTTTTTTCGGCATACACCATGTGTCCGGGAATATCCGTCATCACCTGTTGGTCGTTGAATAAGCCTGCAGGATTGTTTTTAGCCAGATTGAAAATCATATTCGGCAACATCACCTTGAGCTTCTGCTTCATCACCGGAGCCACACTCATATTCAGCCAAAAACAAACACCCGTCAGCCCCACTGCCAGCACTGCGATCGACGCACAAATGCGCAGCATACTCAAGCCTGCCATGCGTAGAGTGATCAACTCATTATCAGCAGACAGTCGTCCAAAAACCAATAAAATCGCAGTTAAGAATCCCCACGGAATCGTCAAGCTCAAAGAAAAAGGCAAAATATACAGCATGAACTTAACCACAAAGCCGATACTGATATCCGGTCGCTCCACCAATTGAGTGAGCAGTTCCTTGAATATATTCCCTAGCACCAAGACCACACTCAATACCAGCACCGCAAAAAAAGTGGCTAGCAGCACCTGCTTCCCGATGTGGCGATCAATGATGTTCATTCTAATAATGCGGAATAAAGCCTCGCAATGCCCGCTTGCAATGGCAAATCTAAAAAAGGGTATAAAATATCAAACTATCAGTCGCACCTGATTGACTTGTCGGTTGAAGAATCTACACTGCTGCATCAAATAACAGACAGGACGCACCTGCTCAAACTCTAGCTTTTATTCAACTCAATCACCTCACTATGATCTCGCCAAATCAATCCGAACCCGCCGCTGAAGATAATACGGAAAATAATGACTTCCCTAATAGCCGTCGCGTTTATATTCCCGGCACCTTGCATCCTGACATCAAAGTAGCCATGCGCGAGGTGGATCTCGCGCCTACGCATCATTCTGACGGTCATATCGAACCCAATGAGCCCATCCGCATTTACGATGCCAGTGGGCCTTGGGGAGACCCAGAATTCAAGGGCGAAGTCGAAGAAGGACTACCTGCTCTCAGAAAAGATTGGATTTTGGCACGCGAAGACGTCGAGGAATACCAAGCGCGAGCCATCAAACCGATGGACAACGGCTATCTCTCCGATGAGCACGCAGATCGCCATAATGAAAACAAAGCTCCCGAAAATAAACTGATCGAATACCCAGGTTTGCGTCGCAATCCCCTGCGTGGCTCAGCGGGGCACCCCGTCACTCAGATGTGGTATGCTCGCCAAGGCATCATCACTCCAGAAATGGAATACATCGCCATCCGAGAGAATCTCGGACGCCAAGAAGCCTACAAAGCATCTCAAGACCCGAAAGCTGCACGCAACGATCTCAATTTCCAACATAAAGGAGAAAGTTTTGGCGCCGCCATTCCTGATTTCATCACCCCAGAGTTCGTCCGTGACGAAGTCGCACGTGGACGCGCCATCATCCCTTCGAATATCAATCACCCCGAAGCCGAGCCGATGATTATCGGACGAAACTTCTTGGTCAAGATCAATGCCAACATCGGCAACTCTGCCGTGACTTCTACCATCGGAGAAGAAGTGGAAAAAATGCGCTGGGCGACTCGTTGGGGCACCGACAATGTGATGGACCTTTCCACTGGCAAAAACATCCACGCCACTCGCGAATGGATCATCCGTAACTCCCCTGTTCCGATTGGCACCGTGCCGATCTATCAAGCTCTGGAAAAAGTCAACGGCCGTGTTGAAGACCTCAACTGGGAAGTCTTTCGCGACACCTTGATCGAACAAGCAGAGCAAGGCGTCGATTATTTCACCATCCACGCAGCCGTGCTGCTGCGCTACGTTCCCATGACCGCTACCCGTGCCACCGGCATCGTCAGTCGTGGCGGATCGATCATGGCGAAATGGTGCCTCTTCCATCACAAAGAGAGTTTCCTCTATGAGCACTGGGATGACATCTGTGACATCATGGCAGCTTACGACATCAGCTTCTCCATCGGCGACGGCTTGCGCCCCGGATCTGTCGCTGACGCCAATGACGAAGCTCAATTTGCTGAGCTAAAAACTCAAGGAGAACTTACTACCCGCGCTTGGGAAAAAAGCGTGCAAGTGATGAACGAAGGCCCTGGGCACGTGCCTATGCACATGATCAAAGAGAACATGGACAAACAGATTGAGTGGTGTCACGAAGCTCCCTTCTACACCCTCGGACCGCTAACCACCGACATCGCCCCAGGCTATGATCACATCACCTCTGGCATTGGAGCTGCGATGATCGGCTGGTATGGCTGCGCGATGCTCTGCTACGTCACACCCAAAGAGCACCTTGGTCTGCCCGACCGCGACGACGTGCGCACCGGAGTGGTAACCTACAAACTCGCCGCTCATGCTGCCGATTTAGCTAAAGGTCATCCTGGTGCTCAGCACCGCGACAACGCCTTGAGCAAAGCTCGATTTGAATTCCGCTGGGACGATCAGTTCAATCTCGGACTCGATCCGAGCCGAGCTAGAGGCTATCACGATGAAACTCTGCCACAGGATGGTGCCAAAACCGCGCACTTCTGTTCCATGTGTGGACCTACTTTCTGTAGCATGAAGATTTCAGAAGAAGTCCGCCAATACGCCAAAGAACACGGACTCACCACCGCTAAAGCGATCGAAGATGGCATGGAGGAAAAAGCCAAAGAGTTCCAAGAATCCGGAGCTAAAATCACCTAAGGTGATGATTTGTTGAGTATCCCTCGCACTCCAAAGCGCCATCTTCCCCTGGAGTGCGCGCGGCTCGACGCCGCTTTTTCCTAGCCGGCTTGACGGCGGCGCATCTAGGGATAAGCTAAGTCGCGTCTTTGCTACTTTTGATTACTCACAATACTTTTTTGCTTTTTCCCATTTGCATTTAGATTGCAGGCATCATGCACAAAGCCTATTCCCGTCACCTGCTAGTTCTGCTCACCTCCATCATCGCCCTCGCGACGACCTCCCACGCCAAAGACTGGCCGACCTACCACGCTGATGCCGCGCGCAGTTCTTACACCACCGAGGCGATTCCCAACCAACTCAGCCTGCGTTGGGTCTTCCAGT
Organism: Verrucomicrobiales bacterium; assembly: GCA_021648365.1. Classification (GTDB taxonomy): domain Bacteria; phylum Verrucomicrobiota; class Verrucomicrobiia; order Verrucomicrobiales; family DEV007; genus JAADHD01. Next base: position 6,192 of record JAKISY010000025.1, on the reverse strand, counting down.
CACCCTCCCCGCCAGCACCCGCCTGGCCGACCTCCGCACGGATAGAATTCGATCAAGTTTTCCAACCCATCATCGCTGGTAGCACTGTGTTATTTGGCAGCTCCACAGACAACAAAATATACGCATTCGACGCCGTCAGCGGCAAACAAAAATGGGAGTTTTTTACCAAAGCACCTATTCGCCTGGCGCCAGCAGCGTGGCAAGATCGCGTTTTTGTCACCAGCGATGATGGCTGGCTTTACGCCCTATCACTCGCAGACGGCAAGCTACTGTGGAAACATCGTGGAGGTCCATCCGATGCTACCGTCATCGGCAATGAACGCATCACCTCCAAGTGGCCCGCTCGCGGAGGTGCCGTGGTGCTCGATGACATCGTTTATTTTGCCGCCGGTGTCTGGCCTAGTGATGGCGTTTACCTGCACGCTCTCGATGCTAAAACTGGCAAACCCATTTGGAGCAATGACAAAACAGGTCAACTCGAAATGGCACAACCTCACGGCGGAGCCAACGCAGAAAGCGGAGTGTCTTCACAAGGCTACTTGTTAGCCGATGACAAGCGCCTCATCGTGCCAGCGGGACGTTCCGTGCCTGCCGTCTTTAACCGCAAAGATGGATCGCTGCTCTATTATCAATTAGCCAAAAACCAACAGCGAGGAGGAACACGCACCTTGATCACCGATCAAGTCTTCAGCAATGGCGGCTGTTTCTTCGATCTCGCCAACGGCGATCTCAAAACCCCTTTCAGCATGGGGCCTAGTGCCGCCATCCCTGGAGGATTAGTGCATTCCACAGGACGTTCCTTGACAGCCTACAAATGGGAGGATATCCAAAAAATCAACCGTAAGGGTAAGACTGAAAAAGTTCGCGAGCTGGTAGAAAAGCGTCTCACTCGGCTTAATACCGATGTGCTTGAGTTTATCGTCGCTGGCGGAGATGCCATCCTAGGTAGCGACGGAATGGTCAGCGCAGTGGACTACTCAGCCATGCGCAACGCCTGGTGGTCACACAAGGTCAAAGGCAAGGTGCGCGGCATCGCTGCGGGCAACGGTTACCTCGTGGTCAGCACCGATCAAGGTTACGTTTATGGTTTCGATGGTGAAGAAGCACCAGCCAATGGACCCGTGATCACCATCCCAGGCAGTCAAAACAAAAAAGTAAGTCCCCCGGATTCAGTCGTCGCCGCTGCCAAGGAAATATTGAAAAAATCCACCATTCACGAAGGCTTTTGCGTCGACCTCGATGCTGGCAATGGCGAGCTAGCCATCGAACTCGCCCGCCACAGTAAGCTCACCATCTACGCCGTGCAGCCCGATGCCAAATTAGCCGCCCAAGCCCGCAGCAACATCGAAGCAGCAGGACTCTACGGCACCCGCATCACCGTGCATCAGCTAGCCCCCACCCACACCTCCTACCCGCCCGACTTTGCCAATCTGATCGTCTCATCTGCCTCACTCAAGGGCAAAACCGGCAGTGCCGAACTCAACAAAGAAATGAAACGCCTACAACGCCCCTACGGCGGCACTATCCTAACTGGAAGTCTAGGCAACATGATCGCCGATAAACGCGGCGACCTCATCGGCGCAGGTTCTTGGACGCACTACAACTCCAACCCCGCCAATACCCTCTGTTCCGATGACCGCCTCGTCAAAGGCAAGCTCTCGATGCACTGGTTCCGCGATGTAGATTTCGAAATCCCCAACCGACACGGCAACGGTCCTGCGCCACTTTCGCACAAAGGTTACCTCGTCGTGGGTGGGGTCGATGGTATCGCCTGTCTCGACGCCTACAACGGTCGCACCGTATGGATTTTTTCATTAAAAGATCACCTGCGCGACTACGACGGCATCCACCATGACGTCGGCAGTGCCGAAACCACCAGTCCTTTTTGCATCGGTGACGATCAAGTTTTCGTCAAACAAGGCGACTTCTGCCTCAGCCTCGATCTCGCCACTGGCAAAAAACAATACCGATTCAAAACACCCGTAACCCAAGAGGCTAAAAACCGCAACTGGGGCTACCTAGCTTATCATCAAGGCAAGCTTTACGGCTCAGTATCCAATCAACAACACAACGTCAGCCCACGCTACAAGCTCAGCAAACTGCGCACCGAGTCCGTGATGCTCTTCGCTTTCGATGCCAAAAAAGGAAAACTGCTGTGGAAACGCGAAGCCAAACATTCCATCCGCAACAACGCCATCACCATCGCAGGAGAAAAGCTCTACTACATCGATCGCCCCATCGTCGGGGCTGACAAGATCGACAATCCTAAACGCAACGGACGTCCACAAAAAAAACTGCCCGCCACAGAAATCCCCGATGGCACCCTCTACGCGATCCATGCCACCACCGGCAAAGACGTCTGGACAACAAAAGATAAGATCTGGGGAACCCAGCTATCCGTTAGCGAAGCGCATAAAGTCCTACTGATGAATTACTCTGGCGTCCGTCACGGCTTTTTCGCCCTGCCCTCAGAAACCGGTGGTCGCCTCGCCGCCTTCGACAGTCAAAGCGGAAAACGCTTATGGGACATCGAAGCCAAATACCGATCACGTCCCATCATCAACGACAGCATCATCTACGCCCAAGACGGCACCTGGGATCTACGCAGCGGCAAAGCGCTACCCTTCAAGCTAGAACGCTCCTACGGTTGCGGACAGATTGCCAGCGGTAGCAACATGATGCTGTTCCGCTCCGCCACCCTCGGCTACGTCGATATCAGCAGTAGCGATCCCAAAACCAAAAACTTCGGCGGCATCCGCCTCGGCTGTTACATCAACGCCATCCCAGCAGGCGGCTTAGTGTTAGTGCCAGATGGATCCTCCAAATGCCAATGCTCCTATCAAATGCGCTCCTGGTTCGCCCTAAGACCAGAATAAATCTAGGAGATCTAACCGCAGATTTCGCAGATATACGCAGATAAGAATAAATTGCACTGTTAGCCAATGAGTCGTCGCCGTGAATTGAAAAGTATAGCAAGTGGCATTGCTGGATATTGTGTAAGTCGAAACAACGATATTGATGGATATTGGGCAATCGGTGTAATTTATAATATTGCAATCGCGCGTGGTAGCTATCTTGTTCCGATAAATATTTCGTCCAATGCCCCTATCTGTCCCGAGCTATCAGCTTTTCGTAAATTGTTTCGTGACCGCTTTGAGTTAATTGGCAATCCTTTGTATCATTTTATTAAGGGATTCATTGTCGAATTTCAATTTACCCCCTATGCCGTATCAAAAAGCAGAGGACAACAAGCGTGTGCTACTTGCACTGTTCACATCATTGATGATCTGAACAAACGTCGATCAGCCTCAGCAACCACCTTTAGCTACCCTCATAATTGTCAATTCGAGCTTAAATCAACACGAGGCTAACAAACCTTGACATCAATCAACCATAAAATAAATGATCTATAGATTTCATTATCTGCGATCATCTGCGCCATCTGCGGTTCCACTCTTTCTCTTTGTATTAACTCAATAAACCCATGAAAACATCCCGCCGTCATTTTTTTCAAACCAGCGCCCTCACCGGACTGGGACTCGCCGCTAGCAACTCAATCGCCAACGCTCAACTTCCCCGCTCCGATGCACAAGCCGACTACACCATCAAAAACGGCAATATCCGCCAATCGATCATGGGCTGGTGTTTTGCCAAACATTTCAAAGCGATCGAACTGGCAAAACATTGCAAAGACATCGGCTTAGTTGCTATGGAAGGCATCCCCATCAGTGCCTATCCAGCAGTCCTCAAAATGGGTTTCAAAATCTCACTGGTCAGCAGTCACAGCTTCAAAAAAGGTCCCTGCAACCCAGAATTTCATGATGAAGTGGTCAAAACACTCACCGACCGAATCAACATCGCCGCCGACATTGGTTGCAAAAACGTCATCACCTTCACCGGCATGCGCTACGATGGCATGGATGATGAAAAAGCCGCCCAACGCTGCATCGACACCTGGAAAGAAGTCTTACCACTCGCCGAGAAAAAAGGCATCACGCTGACTTTTGAGCACCTCAACTCCCGTGACGGCAGCCACCCGATGACAGGCCACCCAGGTTACTTCGGTGACGATGTGGACTTCTGCTTCGACCTCGTCAAAAAAATGGGCTCTGAGAACTTCAAGTTACTCTTCGACATCTACCACGTCTCGATCATGAACGGCGACATCATCCGTCGCATCCGCAACAACCATCAGTACATCTCCCACTACCACACCGCAGGCAACCCGGGTCGCGCAGAGATCGACGACACCCAAGAGATCAACTACCCCGCCATCATGCGCGAGATTTTAAAAACTGGCTACAGCGGCTACGTCGCCCAAGAATTCATCCCCACCTGGGACGACCCCATCCTCGCCCTACGCCACGCCGCCATGACCTGCGACGTGTGAGGGGCGGCAATACAGCAATGGAGCTTACGGATTCTACTCAATCAACTCTGGCTCAAAGCTATAATGGCTTAAAGTCGTAAGAATCCATCAACCCGCAACCATCAGGTGCTTGCCCCGAATAATCGATCAAGATCGATTGATTCAAAGGAGCATGATCGTAATTCACCTTCGCTACTCTTGCCGTGATTTCAGGGGCACTTGGCACACAAGTGAGCAGATCCTCGACCAGATAACGAGGAGCCCAACCGAGCATTTGATAGTCATCGGTGAGTATTGGAATAGCCAAGCGTGTTTTCGGATTATTCAACTCGATCATGATCCTCAGTTCTTCACCAACTTTTAGCTCTCTCGCTCGTTCAACTGCAGCGTCACCCAAGTGCCTCAAGCCATGCAGAAAAAAACGCAGATTAAAACTACCGTCTTTGTTTGGAACAATCTTGGGGAACACTTCAAGATTATCTGTCACTCGGTCGCCACCTGAAACGGCAAGAATAGAGATGGGATCTGCTTCCTCGGGCGTCAAATCAAGCCAATCGATGTACTCGGGGAAATCGCTGCGCTTCTCAGACAGCACTCGATTCTTGAATAAAGGAAACAGCTTCTCTGCATGATAATCCTTTTCAAACTCAGGAAAGGAAATCAAAGGATTAAACCCAACTTCCTTTTGTGCGCTAAGGGCACCTCCAGTGTAGCGAAAACGATAGTGCTTCTCATCAGAACTTACGCCGTTTTCCACATCCAAGCGTCCCACGGGAAACCATGCTCGACTACGTGGGCTACGCTCTGGAGCTTGCCATGCTAAAAACAGACTTTTCATTTAATTTGTAACAATAGTTTACGGGTTTCTGAAAGGAAAGCGAGAGCGAAATTTTTAGAGCATTCATTCATCCAACTCTCTGGCACGCGATTCACTATACTTGAATAGTATGCCTCATCAATTTCAGCCAAGCGCCTTTGCCAAGGTTTGAAAAATTCTGGGTAACGCTCCGCTATCAGTTCAACTAATCCCATGGGTGACATTCCCTTGCGCGCGTTCGAATTCTCAAAAATTCCCCCTCTGGCTTTTCCGATATACCTTACGAGGGCTCCCTGCTCGTTCAAGATAGCTTCACGTCGTTCGTCGAGTAGTTCCCTGCCAAGTGATGAGGCGTGATCAAATGTGGGCGCGATTTCGACAACGAAATCCGCAGACTCGCCTTCTTTATCGTGATGGATTGGATGACCTACGATTCCCCAATTTTCATGGTGTCTATCCGTATTTCCGATCAAAGCATCAAGCAACAAATAACCCACAACTCGATTTGCTGCGACTTCTCCTGCTTCGGGTCCTGAAAACCACCGTTCCAACACCTTAACAACATTACCAATATTATGATCTGCTTGCCCCATGATTTTATCTTTATCATAGTCGTCAATGGTTCCCGCTAAAATTTCGTTTCCATGAACCAGCACTTCTCCCGTTTCCAAGAATGACCGCACAGCACAACCATCACGTCCTTCGAAAGTAGCCAATTCAGTATGATGAGTGGGTAATCCCAACTCATCAGCAATTTCCGAAGCAACTTTTTCAGCCCAATGTTCGCCAGTGTTTTTCCGAACTTCTTTGAACAACCAAAACCGGCTTTGATACCAAAACCAAAATTTTGGCTTGCTGCCCAAAGGCTCCCGAGTGCGCCCCCAATCAGGGTCTATTTTGAGAATAGCGTATTCAGCGTCCATTGATTACAGTTTACCTGAAAAAGTGCGTTGAAACAGCGATTGTTTGAGCCCCATGGGAAAAATCACGCTTACATTTAACGGAG
>JAKISY010000024.1 GCA_021648365.1 Verrucomicrobiales bacterium | reverse complement strand
GTCTCACTTTGATTTGGCGGTGGATAAAAAGACGGTGTTGGTGATGGGGGGGAGTCAGGGGGCTCATGGGATCAATCAAATGATCTGCGAGGCTTTGACTGGTTACGCTGAGGCGGGGGTGCAGCTATTGCACATCGCGGGGGTGGATGATGTGGAGATGGTGGAAAAGGCTTATGCGGAGGTCGAGGGGGTGGGCTGTGTGGTGAAGTTTTGTTCGGAGATGGGTTTGGCTTATGCTGCGGCGGATGTGGCTTTGTGTCGCTCGGGGGCGTCGAGTTTGGCTGAGTTGGCGGCCTTTGGTGTGCCGTCGGTATTGATCCCTTATCCTTATGCGGCTGAGGATCATCAGACTAAAAATGCGCAAGTTTATGAAAGAGGGGGAGCTGCGTTGTTGTATCAACAGAAGGATTTGGATGCAGAGAAATTGGCGTCTAGTTTGATTGACTTGTTGGAGGATGAGGTAAGACTTGCGAAAATGGCAGACGACATGAAGGGCTTAGCTATCTTGGATGCGGCGAAGCTGGTGGCGGATGCTATTGAAGAATTTGAGATTTAAAATTACACTACACGACATTTTTCGGAGAAAGAAGGGAACCGCAGATTACGCAGATTTTCACAGATGAAAAAGGAACTGAAACTAAAAAAGAAGAGGATTTGATAGGAATTGCATTAATTTCAATTTGAAAAATAGAGAAAAATCTGCGGAAATCTGCGACATCTGCGGTTAAATATTTTTGTCGTGTAGTGTGATTTAAAATTAAGAAGTGAAGTTTTTTTGGAGTTTGAACTATGGATAGGGATTGGTCAGAGGTATTTGCTAAGGGGAAGGAGAAGCCGTTGCGGGTTCATCTGATTGGGGTGGCGGGTTCGGGGATGAGTGGGCTGGCGTCTTTGTTCATGGCACTGGGGCATCGGGTGAGCGGCTCGGATCGGGTGTCGTCCAAGGAGACGCAGCGATTGCAGGGGGCGGGTTTGATTTTTTCTAGTCCACACTCGGCGCAAGTAGTGGAGGGGGTGGATGTGGTGGTGCGTTCGTCGGCGATCAAGGTGGGCAATGCTGCTTATGATGCGGCGGTGACGGCGGGCTTGCCGGTGTTGAAAAGGGCGGAGGCTTTGGCGGCGATCATGAATGGCAGCAAGGGGATCGTGGTGGCGGGCACGCATGGTAAGACGACCACTTCGGCGATGTTGGCGCATGTGTTGCGTTTGGGTGGCTTGCGTCCGTCGCATTATGTCGGAGCGGAGATTCCTATTTTGGGAGCCAATGCGCATTGGGAACCGGAGGGGGAATGGTTTGTCGCGGAGGGTGATGAGAGTGATGGCAGCTTGGTGAACTTTGCGCCGGTGTGTTCGATTTTGTTGAATGTGGAGGAGGAGCATTTGGATTTTTATGATGGCATTGAGGCGATCCTAGCGGTGTTCACGCAATTATTGGATCAGACTTCGCGCTGTGTGGTTTATTGTGCTGAGGACGAGTGGGCGAAGCAGTTGTGCGAGGGACGTGATGGGGTGGTGAGTTATGGTTGGAAGCGAGATTGTGATTATTCTGCGGAAAATTTGCGGGTGATGGGTGGCGGCACGGCTTTTGATTGGTATCACGAGGGGGAGTTGGTGGGGGAGTTGCGCTTGAATATTCCTGGTAAGCACAATGTCTTGAATGCGTTGGCGGCGGCGGCGTTGGCGACTGAGTTGGGGGTATCTTTTAATGCGGTGGCGGAGGCTTTGCAGAGCTTTCGTGGTGCGCGGCGGCGATTTGAGGTGAAATATGAATCTTCGGATTTTGTGGTGGTGGATGATTATGGGCATCATCCGACGGAGATCGCGGCGACGATTGCGGCGGCGAGGGAGCGGGTGCGGGGTCGTTTGGTCTGTGTCTTTCAGCCGCATCGCTATTCGCGCACGCAACTGCTGCGAGATGATTTTGGTCGTGCCTTTGATGGGGTGGATGCGCTCTATGTGGCGGATATTTATCCTGCTAGTGAGCTTCCGATCGAGGGGGTGAGCGGCTTGACGATCGTGCAGGCGGTGGAGGAGTTGGGAGAGGTGGGGAAAGTGATTTCTTGTCCTAGCATCAAAGATATGCATCAGCTGGTGGGTGCTGATTTGATCGAGGGTGATTTGATTTTGAGTTTGGGGGCGGGGGATGTGCATGAGGTGACCTCTCGCTTGAGTGCTGACATTGAGATTTTGGAGGCTTTGCGCAGTGAATTGGACGAGGCTGAGGGACGAGTTGATTTGTATGAACCGATGAGTCGTCACACGACATTGAAGGTAGGTGGTCCGGCGCAGTTCTGGGTGGAGCCGACTTCGATCGAGGGGTTTGCGCGGGTGGTAAAATTTTGTCGTGCGCGTGACTTGCCGCTACGGGTGGTGGGACGGGGTTCGAATCTATTGGTGGGGGATGGTGGTATCGCGGGGGTGGTGGTGTGTCCTGTAGCTGGCGTGTTTGCTAAGCTTGTGGTAGAAGGTGAGCAAATCCAGGTGGGCGGAGGGGTAAGGCTCAAGCGTTTGACGGCTGCGGCGCAGGCTGCGGGTTTGGGTGGTTTGGAGTGGATGGAGGGGATTCCTGGTAATGTAGGCGGAGCGATTCGGATGAATGCGGGGGCGATGGGGGCGGAGACGTTTGATTGTGTGGTGAGTGTGACTTATGTGGATGGGCAGGGTGAGATCAAAGTGAAGACGGTGGAGCAGATCGAGCATCGCTATCGCAATGTGCCGGAGTTTACAGATAACTATGTGGTGGAGGTGGTCTTTCAGGGACGTGTGGAGGAACGGGCGGTGGTGGCGGATCGCCTGGCGACTTCGAAGCTGAAGCGAAAAGAGGGGCAACCGGTGGCGGCGAGTGCGGGTTGTGTTTTCAAGAATCCTGAGCAGATTCCGGCTGGGAAGCTGGTGGAGGAGTTGGGTTATAAAAATCGCAGTGTGGGTGCGGCGCGCGTTTCGGAGGTGCATGGTAATTTCATCGTCAATGACGGCGGCGCGACGGCGGCGGATGTATTGATGCTGATCGAAGAGATTCAGCTGGAGGCTAAAGAGCAGCGTGGTATTGTGCTGGAAACAGAGGTGCAGATCTTGGGGCAGCAAGAGCCGGTGTGAGGGGGAGAATTTGAGATTTGAGATTTGAGATTTGAGATTTGAGATTTGAGATTTGAGATTTGAGATTTGAGATTTGAAACCGGAGCGAGCTTGCTATGGGTTGACTGCATGCAGATTTTAAGATAAAGTGCATGCATGAGTCAGGTGACGATTAGACGGGTGGAGGATGAATGGATCAAGCAGGCTAAGGCCGAAGCTAAGGAGTTGGGGGTGTCGATGAATCAAGTGCTGGTGGATGCGCTGGCTAGGGGCTTGGGGGTGGATGGAAAGAAAAAGACTAATGGCTTGGAGAAGTTTGCAGGCTGTATGCCTTTTGAATCGGATGAGGAAAGGCTGCAGTGGGAGGAGTATATGGAAGAATTGAAAAAGGTGAACCCTGCTGATTGGAAATGAGGGTGGTATTGGATACGAATGCTTATTCGGATTGGGTGAGGGGTGGCGCTTGGTCTGAAGAGATTGCTAGTGCCGAAGGGTTGATTATCCCTGCGATTGTTTTGGGTGAGCTTAGGGAAGGTTTTTTGCGAGGGAGTCGGGTTGAGTGGAATGAGCGAAATCTAATGGGAATGCTTGAACAAGCTGTTGTCAAAGTGGCTGAAATTAAAGAATCGACGAGTCACCATTTTGCAGTGTTTAAAAAGTATCTTAGAGATACTGGTAGGCCTATACCTGAGAATGATGTTTGGATTGCTGCGTGTTGTTATGAGCACGGGGGCGTTTTGCTCACTCGTGACAAGCATTTTGAAAATTTGCCACAGGTGAGAGTGAAATACTTAGGCTAGCTGATCAAGTTATAATGAAAAAGGACATAAAGAACATGAAGGTGGCGGTGCTGGGCGGTGGTCCGGGATCGGAACGGGAGGTTTCCTTGGCTTCGGCGGCGGCGGTGGTCGAGGCTTTGCGCGGGGAGGTGGCTGGGGTGGAGCTGGTGGATGTGTCGGGGGCGGGTTTTGATTTACCAGTGGATACGGATGTGGCGTTTAATGTGATCCACGGCACTTATGGCGAGGATGGGGAGTTGCAGGCTGAGTTGGAGTCGCAGGGTATTATTTATACGGGGGCGCGGGAGCTGAGCAGCCGTTTGGCTTTTGATAAGGTGGAGAGCAAGAAGCGTTTTGTGGAAAGGGGGGTGGCGACTCCGGCGGGCTGCACCTTGACTGCGCAGAGTGAGCGTCCAGCGGATGTCTCTTATCCTTGTGTGCTGAAACCTCCGAGTGAGGGTTCTAGTGTGGGGGTGCATATCGTGGAGTCGGCTGAACAGTGGGATGCGGCTTTGGCGGATGCGGCTCAATATGGGGACACGGTTTTGTTTGAGCAGTATATCAAGGGCAAGGAACTGACGGTTGGGGTGGTGGGTGATGAGGTGTTGCCGGTGATCCATATCGAACCGAGGTCGGGTTTTTATGATATGAAAAATAAATACCCGTGGCTGCTAAATGATGGCGGCACGGATTATCACTGTCCTGCGGATTTGCCGGCCGAGGTGACGCAGCAGGTGCAGGAGTTGGCTTGGCAGGCGCACTGCTCTCTAGGTGTGGAGGTGTATTCGCGGGTGGATTTACTGCTGGATGAGGACAATCAGCCCTATGTGCTGGAGCTGAATACGATTCCGGGTATGACGGAAAGCAGTCTTTTGCCGAAGGCGGCAAAAGAGGCGAATTATAGTTTTTCTTCTCTGTGCTTGAAAATTATAGAAATTTCAGTCATAATACGCGAAAGCGTATGATATTTAGATCATCTTCCAAAAAAGCTAGGCGGAAAAAAGCGGCTCCGTTCGATTTATCACGCAAGCGTGTGGTGGAATCTTTGCATTCTATGGATACGATGGAGTCGATTTTGGCTTTGGAGGCTCGCACGGATGCGCCCAAGAAACGCACGCTGCGGCGTTCGCGTTGGGGTTTGCGTTTGTTGCGAACGGCTGCGATTGGGGTTTCTATACTCAGTTTGATGGCGTTTGCGCATTGGTCTTATCAGCGTGCGTTCATCGAAAACCCTGATTTTGTTTTACAAAAAGTGGAGTTGGCTATTCCAGATGATTTGTCTGGCAATAGGGTGCTGGAGGTGGCTGATGTGGAACAGGGGATGAATATGATGTCGATCGATCTGGATGGCATGCGAGATCGCTTGGCGGCGATGCCGATGGTTTCTGAGGTGTCGGTGTCGAGAAAGTTTCCCGACAAGTTATTGATAGTGGTCAAGGAGAGCCGGCCGGTGGCTTGGATGGCTTGTGCGGCGCAGGGCATTGAGCCTTTTGATGCGGAGTCGGGCTGGTTGCTGGATGAACATGGAGTTTTGGTGAAGTGCGCTGAGGTGACGCCTCGTTTGACGGCGCTGCCGGTGATCAGTGTGAAGGAGGTGTTTGTCTCGAAGGTGGGTGCGATGGTGGATAGTGCGGTTGTGCAGGCGGCTTTGCAGTTGATGGATACGAGTCGCTTGGCTTTGCAGGGGCAGGGCTTGGAGGTTCTGGAGGTGGTGGCGGATAATTCGTATTCGATGCGCGCGGTTTACAACAACCGCATGGAGGTGGTATTCGGCTTGTCGGATTTGGATGAGGCGTTGATGGATTTGCAGACAATTTTGGAGCGCACTCGTGCGGATGGGAAACTTTTGGCGACGGTGAATTTGAGGGTGCGCAGGAATATACCGGTGACTTTTTATAGCCCTCCTGTGGCGCGCCCGGTGGACTTGGATGATGAGCCGTCAGCTGGTGAAGATAAAAAAAGCGGTTAAAAAGACACTTAGCAAAGGTTGAGTATTGATACTTGTGCTGAACTGGCTATCGTCTCGCGGTAAGAGTATGCCTAAGTCGAATATTTACGTTGGTCTTGAGATTGGGACTTCAAAAATTTGTGCGGTCGTAGGAGAGGTGCGTGGTGATGGCGCGATCAAGATTCTTGGCGTAGGGCAGTACCCTTCTTCGGGGGTTCGCAAGGGAGAGATTGTGGACATTGCGGCGGCGCAGACTTGTTTGCATGAAGCTTTGGTGAATGCTGAGGAGCGCAGCGATATCATGGTGGCTGGTGTGTGTCTGGCGGTGACGGGTGCTCATATCGAGAGTGTGAGCAATCGTGGTTGTATCCGGGTGGCGGATGAGAATAGTGAAATTTCTCCTGCGGATCTGGAGGAGGTGAAAGCGATCGCGCGGGATGTGGCGATTCCTGAGCAAAATGCGGTGGTGCATACGATCGTGCAGCATTATTACGTGGATGATCAGGAGAAGGTGCTCAATCCGGTGGGGATGTTGGGGCAGAAGCTGGAAGCGGATTATCATATCATCCACGGGGTGAAAAATCGCATTCAAAATGCGATTCGCTGTGTGAGGGAGATTTCGATGGAGGTGGATGATATCGTTTTTTCTCCTTTGGCAGCGGCGCAGGTGGTGCTCAATCGCGAGGCTAAACAACAAGGCTCGGTGCTGATCGATATCGGTGGTGGTACCTCGGATTATATTTTATATCTGGATGGAGCGGTGGTGGCTTCGGGTAGTTTGGGTTTGGGTGGCGATCATATCACCAATGATCTGTCGGTGGTCTTGAAGGTGCCTCGCTCGAAGGCGGAAAAATTGAAGCTGGAAGAAGGCAGTGTGGCAAATGGGTCGGGTGAGGTGGAGGGGGTGGTCGATCTCGAAGCGGGCAGTCATTTTGCTGGAGGAGAGGTGGAGAAGTCTTTGGTCAATCAGGTGATCGCGATGCGCTTGCGAGAAATGTTGGAGCTTATTTACAAGCGTCTAGCTAGCACTGGCTATCTCAAACAGGTGGGCAAGGGGATTTATTTGACGGGTGGCACCAGTCTGCTGCACGGGATTGAAGATTTGACGGAGGATGTTTTTGGCTTGCCAGTTCAAAAAGGAGGGGCTGCGAGCATGACTGGGCCGGCGGCTATTTTTGAAAGTCCGCAGTATGCGATGCCGGTAGGCTTGGTTCGCTACGCGCAATTATTGGATCAACAACGCCCGAGTAAGGGGCGGATCAAGGCTTTGGGGCAGGCACTGACGGGAATATTTGGAGGCGGACGCTGAGATGAAAATTTTTCAAGAGAATAAAAAGGCTAAAAAAGATTTGATCTATGGGCTAAGTCTCTGTTTCCTTGGTGTCGGAGAAAGGTAATCGATTTATGATAGAATATAACGCGAGTGAACAAACGGAGATTCCAGAAGCCAATGGCTTCTCTGTCAAAATAATCGGCGTGGGTGGTTCGGGTGCCAATGTGCTAGACCGGATGGCGCTCGAAGGCAGCGAGGCTGGAGATTTGCTCACCATCAATACGGATGTGCGAGCGCTTTCGACCTCGGTTTCGAGCAATAAAATCCAGCTGGGTAAAGAATTGCTGATGGGAATGGGGGCTGGTGGCGATCCTGAATTAGGTCGTGAGGCGGCGCTAGAAGCTGAGGCGGAGATCCGCGATGCGGTGCGAGGCTACAGTATGGTTTTTGTTTGTGTCGGACTTGGTGGCGGCACGGGTTCGGGTGCTGCGCCGGAAGTTTGTCGTATCGCAAGGGAAGAGGGTGCCTTTTTGGTAGCGTTCACTTCTTTGCCATTTGGTTTCGAGGGTAAGCGACGGATGCAGCAGGCTACGGATTCGCTGAAGGGTATCGGTGAGTTTGCTAACGCGGTGGTGACTTTTGAGAATGACCGCATGGGCGAGTTGTTGGTGGCCAAAGAAGGTATCCAACAAGCCTTTGCTGCGGCAGATAAATTGATCAGTCAGAGCATTCTTGCTACCACTAACATGGTGACTCAGCCTGGCATCATTCGTCTGGGCATGGATGATTTGCTGACAGCTTTACGCAACCGCGATTCGCGTTGTCTGTTTGGCTTTGGTTTGGCTAAGGGAGATAACCGTGCGCAGGAAGCTTTGGCGCAGGCCTTGAAGAGTCCGCTGATCGACAAAAACTATCTGATGGATTCAGCAGAGAATGTGCTGATTCATATTTCTGGTGGTGATTCGCTGACCTTGTATGAAGTGGAGATTCTGATGAATGAGCTGGCTAAACATGTTAGTGATCAGGCGCAGATTTTGTTTGGTGTAGGCACGGACAAGAAGTTGGGTAACAGCTTGGCAGTGACTTTGATTTCGTCTGTATCGAGTGAGAAAATCGGTCCAAGTGGAACAGCTCGCAAAAAAGAGGCTGATAAAAAAAAAGCCCTGACGTCGGATGATTCCGGCGATGATGGTGATGATGACGGTAGTGGAGGAGGAGCTGGCAAACCCAGCGACAATTCGGCGAGCAGTGAGACTGCGGTGAAAGCTGAAACGGCGGCGGAACCTCCCCCGCCGGATGAGTTGACACTCGACGCCACCCTAGAGGTGGCGGATGTGGTGGTTGACACTGATGCCGAGGAGATGGATGAGGAATGGGCTCCATTGGTCGCTAAGCAGGATGAACCGCCAGAGCTTCCTGTGGAAGGGTTGGAGGATGAAGATGCGGTCGAAGGGTTGGTGACATCTGCGGATGGCGAAGAGCCTGTGGCGGTCGAGTCAGAGGTGTTGGAAAACGAAGATTCAGCGGAAATCTCATCATCGGCTTTGCTGCAAGCCGATGATGAGATTTCCGCTGAAGAAGTGGTGGAAGAGGACGACGATCAAGAAGAAGAGGAAGGGGAGGCCTCGCCGGAGTTTGAGGAGGAGGTAGAGGCTGACCAAGAAGAAGAGGAAGAGGAGTCTTTGGAGGAGGAAATTGAAGCGGATGCTGTAGTCGAGGAGGAAGGTGAGCTTGCGATCGAAGACGAGGTTGAAGTTGATAGCGATACCTTAGACGAGTCAGAAGAAGAAGCACTGGTCGAGCAGGAGCAGGAGGATGCCGAGTCTGAACATGAAGAGTTAGTTGAGGTGTCCGATGAAGAGGATGAGTTGCCAAGTTCTTCGGAGGATGAGTGGGCGGATCCTGTGGCGCAGATAGAAGAGGCAGCGCCAGTGCAGGAGGAGTCGTCGGCTCCAGTGCAAGGCATGGCGAGTTTGTTGGGATTGAAACCAGTGAGCTCGGGTGAGGATGATGAGGAGATTTCGCTGGAGGGAGGCGTTGATGACGAGCCTGAAGAGCAAGAGCAGCAAGAACAAGTAGCTGACGAGATCGAAGATGAGGCGGAGGACGAACCTTCACCCTTTGAGATCGATGACGATGACGAGGAGCTTGAGGTCGTGCAAGACCAGATACCTGTAGAAATCGAAGAGCAAGAGGTGGCGGAAGTGAAGCCGTCGGCACCGATGTCCATTCTGCAAATAGCCAAACAGAGTTTAGTTGAACAAAAATCCCAACCCTCTGAGGATGAGCTGATTGTGCATTCTTTCGATGAAGGTGACGATGAACAAGATGAAACGGATGAGGACGAGGATCTGGTTTCGTTAGGTTTTGAAGAAGACGAGGATTCGCGGCGAGAGGAAGAGCAGGCGGCAAGCGAACAAGAGGTGCAAGATGTAATTTTGTCAGCCTCGGCTGGGGATGATGGGGATATGGAGATCACCTTGAGCCGGGTGGACGAGCCTGATGATATCGAAGAAGAAGAGGTGGCTGATGCTGAACCTGTGAGCTCGGTGGATAAGACTGTGGATACAGAGGAGGGGTTCGGTGAGCATGAGCAAGCAGCCGCAGAAGAAGAGGTTACCGAAGAGCAAACCGATTTGGATCAAGCAACTGAGCGGGGAGCGGTGCCTCAGAAACAAGGCGTTTTGGAGCTGGAGTCTGAGGTTAAGGGGAGATTTGCGAAGACCAAGCCGACGATTGTTGATGGTCAGGACTTGGATGTGCCTACTTTTCTACGTGCACGTAGAGATTGATTGTGTATTTAAGCTAGAATAGCTAGGCGGAAGAAGTGTCCGCACTATCACCTATTGTAAATGTTATGATGAAATCACTGAAACCCCTACAAGCGCTGTTGGCATTGAGTTTGACATTGAGCGTGGATTTGCGAGCAGAAAATTGGCCGAATTGGCGCGGGCCTAACAATAATGGTTCGACTTCTGAGAAAGCTTTGCCAGATAAGTTTTCTAAAACAGAAAACTTGTTATGGGAAGTTGATTTGCCAGGAGACGGGGCATCGGCTCCTATCGTTTGGCAGGATGGGGTTTACCTAACTTCTGTTGATGAAGATGAGCAGGGAGTGGTGGCGTTGAAACTGGATCGCAAGACGGGCAAAGTGATTTGGAAAAGACCTTTGGGCAAGGGGGTGCGCCAGAATGATCGTAGCACTTTTGCAGCGCCTTCGGCGGTGACGGATGGTAAGACGGTATTTTTCTTTGCTGGCACTGGTGATTTGATCGCTTTTGATCTGGATGGCAAGCAGAAGTGGTCGCGGAATATTCAAAAAGACTACGGAACCTTTGCTTTTGGCTGGACCTTTTCAACCAGTCCTGTGTTGTGGGATGGTAGCTTGTATTTGCAAGTGTTGCAGCGCGACGTGGCGGTGGACGACAAGGGGTTTAAGGATCGAATCAATGAATCCTATATTTTGGCGATGGATCCAGAGACCGGTAAAGAAAAGTGGCGTCACATTCGCAAGACGCCGGCTTTGATGGAGTCGCGGGAGGCTTTTTCTACACCCGTGCCGCTTGAGTATAAGGGACGCAAGGAGTTGTTGGTGGTGGGGGGAGATTATCTGACGGCGCATGATCCGCAGACAGGTGAGGAGTTATGGCGCTGGGGGACGTGGAATCCTGACAAGGAAAAATATTGGAGATTGGTGCCTTCGCCTGTTTTTGGGGAAGGAATCGTGTTGGTCTGTGGCCCCAAAAAAGCGCAGGCTTATGGGATCAAAGCAGGGGGGGCTGGCACGATGGGCGATGAGGCGATTGCTTGGAAGACGGAGGGGAAAATCGTGGCAGCCGACGTGCCTACACCGTTATTTTATCAGGGGCGGTTTTATTTGCTCAATGGTCGGAAAAAAGTGCTCAGCTGTATCGAACCGAAAACGGGCAAGGTGCTATGGAGTGAAAAGTTGAATGCTAAAGTGAAGTTGGAGGCTTCTCCAACGGGGGCGGATGGAAAAATTTATGTTATCAGTCATTTGGGTGAGGTGTTCGTGGTGAAGGCTGGAGATCAATTTGAACTGATCAGCGAGTCTAATATGGGAGTGCCACAGAGCACCTTCATTCGCTCGCCGATCGTAGCTGCGCAGGGGAATTTGTTTATTCGAGCTAATGATAAACTGTATTGCGTAGGCAAGCGATGATATCACTTTCGGGTTTAGCTTGCGAGGCGCTGTCAGTGGCTCTAGGCACTCAGCTTGAAAGCCCCGCCTTCACAGTGTTTGGCGTCGCCGAAGGATTTGAGGGGGTGTCCCATGGATTGAGAGATTCCCATCAGTAGGCGGTTGTGAGCGACTTTGTCTGCTTTGAGGTAGCGACCCGTTTTGATGCCGTGAGCTTTGCCGCCGATTAGTACGAAGGGGATGTTGTCGAGGGTATGGCTGTTGCCTTTGCCGAGCTCGTTGGTCCAGACGATGAGGGTGTGGTCGAGCATGCTACCACTGCCGCTTGGCTCAGGGGTGTCTTTGAGTTTTTTGGTGAGGTAGGCGAGTTCGGTGCTGAACCAGCGGTTGATTTTGATCAGCTTGTCTTTGGCTGCCTGATTGTCATCGGGTTCGTGGGATAGCCCGTGATGTCCATCGTCGATGCCTAGCCAGTGCATGCGCGATTGTCCTACCGAGCGCATTTGCTGCAGGGTGGCGATACGGGTCATGTCGTTCGCCATGGAGTTGACTAGCAAATCGATCTGCATGCGGCTGATTTGCGGGGTGTTGTCGTTGAGCAGTTCGATGTCGGGATCGATGTCTGGCACGGGGTGGCTGAGTTGGGTTTCTTTAGTGCTCTCTTTGAGGTCAGATTCCATCTGGCGCACGAGGGTGAGATGTTCGTCGAGCAGGTGGCGGTCTTCTTTGCCTAATACGGTAGATGCGCGTTTGATGTCGTCGCGTAGTGGGTCGAGGATACTGATCACGCTTTTGGCATCCTTTTTGTTGCCATAAAGTTTGTCGAGCATCTGCTTGGGATCGGCGATGGGGGCGATGGGTTTGTTGGGTCCGGCATAAACCATGCGGGTCCAAGGGTCGGCGCGGTTGGGCACGGCGACGCCGAATTCGAGGCTACCAAAACGGGTTTTGGTGGAGGCGTTTTTTTGGTAGTGATTGCGGATTTCCTGATCGATGGAGAGTCCGCTTGCCCAACCAGCAGGGGTGTCGGAGCCGCCTTGTATGTTGCCCGGAAAAAGGTGAGATCCTGTTAGCAGGCAGCTCATGCCGCGCATGTGGTTGTCACCGTCGCCGCGCACTTGGTTGTAGATGCCGTTGAGAACGAGCATCTCTTTTTTGAACTCTTTGAGTGGTTCGAGGATGGGTGGCAGCTCGAATTGTGAACCTTCCGTTTTTGGCCAAAAGGCGTCGGGGATGGTGCCGTTGGGGGAAAACATGATGATCAGGCGTTTTTTGCCCGACGGGTTTGCACTGGCAGCTTGCAGTCCTGGTAATCCGGTGAGGAATGGTAGGGCTGCGGCTGAGAATCCTAGATCGCGAATGAATTGACGGCGTTGCATGGGGTGAGAATTTGAGATTTGAGATTTGAGATTAGGAATCGCTTGGGGTGTTTTTTACGCCTTGTTGAGCGGTGATGACGGCGATTCTATTGAGTAAATAGACGATGTTGTATTGGTTTTCTGAGAAGTAGGTTTCAAGTTCATCTAGGGTGTTTTTGCCGTAGGCGCGCGCTGGTTGTTTGGTCATATGATGGAAGAGTTGCTCGATGAAGGCGCGGTGGGCGCTGGATTGATTGGCGGCGAGCTGTGCGACGTCGCGTGCTCCGCGCAGTTGCACGGTTTTGCCTGCGGCGGTTTTGAAGTCGCTGGTGGAGTTGATCGGTTTGTTTTGATCTTGAGTCTGCCAGCGACCGATGCCGTCGTAGTGCTCGAGACTGAAGCCGAGCGGGTTGATGGAGACGTGACATGCCATGCAGGCTTTGGAGCGAGTCATGCCGGCGACTTTTTCTCGCATGGTGAGGGTGGGATCAAATTTGGCGGGTTCAAATTTGTTGGCGGTGGGTGGCGATTTGAGTGGCATGCCGAGGATGTTGCGGGTGAGGAAGACGCCGCGATGGATGGGGGAGGTGCTGTTGTGGTAAGCGAGGGTGCTGAGCAGGTAGGGGTGGGTGATGACACCTGAGCGTTGTTTAGGGTCAGCTTGGATGCGTTGAAAGCTCGAATCTGCGGGGGCTTTGAGACCGTAGATTTTTGCCATGCGAGGATTGGCGTAAAGGTAGTCGGCGAGGAAGAGTTGGCGGTAGTCTGACTGGTCGCTCCAGACTACGCTGTCGAGGTATAAGAAAAGGGAGTTGCGCAAATCGGCTTGGAGCGTTTCATCGTAAGCGGGGAAGGTTTTTTTGTCTTTGGCGATGTTGTCGGCGCGGTCGAGTTCCAACCAATGGTGAAAGAAGCCGCGCATCTTAGCTTTGGAGCGTGGGTGCCAAGACATTTCTCCAGATAGCTTGCGGATTTGTTCTGGGGTTTTGAGTTTGCCTTGTTTAGCGGCTTTGATCAGTTTGGGATCTGCCACGGAATCCCATAAGTAGAGCGCAAGACGAGAGGCGATGCGATAGGGGTTCTGTTGGTCGCCGATGGGTAGGTCGGGGTAGAGGAAGCGTGGTGAGCTGAGGCAATAGATGACGAGCCTTTTTATGCCCTGCTCAAGTTTGGTGTTTTTGCCAAAAAAGGTATCGTTGATGTGTTTCTTTTGCGAATCGGATAGGGGATGTCTCAAGGCTAGTGCGGCAAAGTCGAGGGCGAATTGTTTGATTTTTTTATCTCTATCTGGTGCACCGGCTTTGCTTTTTGCTAGTTGGTCGAGGTTGTCGATGACATAATGAGCGGCGATGGTGGAGCCTTTGGTAACGGCTTCTAACCAGGCTCTAGAGACTTGGGTGCCGCGTTCGTATCCGACACTGCGGTCATCGGCGGGCAAGGGGGTGTCGATGATCAGTGTTTCTGGGACGCCCCAGCGGTAGAGGTTGCGCGTAGGGATGGTGTGCAGAGTGCCGTGTGGTGGTTTCCATAATAACTCCATCGAAGCTAGTTTTTCTTTGAACTTAAAAAAAGTCAGAGCAACTGGGTAGGCGCGTCCGCCGATGAGGAAGATGCGATGTTTTTCTTCGCGGACTTCGTTGCTGGGGGCGACTTGTCCGTCGATGGAGGCAGCCGTTCCCTCTTTCCACCAGATGCTTTTGTTGATGTGAAAACGGAAGCCATTGCGAGTGCGTATGATAAATTCATAAACGCCGGTCTCTTCGGCGATGATGGAGCCTTCCCATTTCACATCAAACTCGTTTTTTGTGAGTTTTTTGCCACGTAAAGATGACGGCAGTTGATCCCCAAAGTCGAAATGCAGCTGTGCGTCGTGCCCTTTTTCGTGGTGACGTTTTTTCTTTTCATCACCATTTTTAGGGTCTTTTTTTGGGAAGACGCCGGTGTAGGTGGCACTCAATCCGCGCTCTTCGCCGAGGTAGCCGTTGTAGTTTTTGCGGAAGTAGCCTACGAGATCGGCTACGCTGTTGCGGTATTGGGGGGCCGTGAGACGGGCGTTTTCGATTTTTGCTGGGGTATTGCGTGCGCGGGCTGCGAGGGAGTAAAAGGCGTCGTAGATATAGGCAGCGACGGCGTGGGCTTCGTCGCCGACACAGAGATCTTCTTCATCCTCGGGCATGGTGCGCACGATGCGTTTGGTGAGCGAGACCAGATCGCGTTTGCCTTGCAGTGGGTCATCCGTTTTGTCTTCGACGGCTTCGCCATTGGGGCCATGGCAGTCGAGGCATTGTTTTTTGTAAATGGCGGCACCGCGTCGGTGTAAGTCTCCGCAGTGAGCGTAAGGGGTAAGGGCGAAGCTCAGAAGCATCGAAGCCGCGATGAAAAGCAGACGTGGTGTGTGAAGGAAATTCATTTTGAGGAGCGATTCCGGAAAGTCGCGCATCACAAAGATGCGAGCGACTATTTTGACAGGGTTCGCACCTGTTGCGTTCAAATTTCTTACCGCGTTTACGTATAGCTGATACGAAAAAATGAGGGTGCAATAGTAGAAATCGAGGGTTAATGTGAGCTACGAAGCTGACTGTGAATTTTGAACCTTTTTTAGTTTAGGAGCCGCGCAAAAATAACTTACCCAACTCCACTTCGATTTCCGCCTGGCTTCTGCGTTGAAATTCGACTCATTTAGCCCGCTAAACTCTGTCAAATTCCGCCTTGAATCCAAACGGAACTCTTTGCGGAGTTAATCAATTTATTTCTGCGCGACCCCTTATTTATGAAAAAACCACACTTTTACGTATTATTAGGCTTGTTGTTGTTTGCATGCGTTTCAACAACTTCCGCTGCGAACAAGCCGACCAACATCATTTTCATCATGGCGGATGATTTAGGTTATGCTGAGTTGGGATCCTATGGTCAGAAAAAAATACGTACTCCGCATCTGGATCAGTTGGCAAAAGAGGGGATGCGTTTTACTCGACATTATTCTGGCAACGCAGTTTGCGCTCCGTCGCGTTGTGTGTTGCTGACGGGCAAACATCCTGGTCACGCTTGGGTTCGTTCGAATAAAGCGACTCCGCCTCTTGGGCAGGAGCCGATTCCGGCTAGTGAGGTGACGGTGGCTGAGTTACTGCAAAAAAAAGGGTATGCTACGGGAGCTTTTGGTAAGTGGGGGTTGGGGCGTCCGGGCTCTAGCGGAGATCCTTTGACTCAAGGTTTCGATCGATTTTTCGGCTACAATTGCCAGAGCCGTGCGCACAGCTATTATTCGGATTATTTGCAGGACGATGACAAACATTTCGCTTTAAAAAATCATCCACCGATTCCGGGTCACGCGTCTCTGGCTGAAGGGGCTGATGCGTTAGATCCAAAAAGTTACGCGATGTTTAAAGGTTCGGATTATGCTTCGGACCACATCAATGCAGAGGCTTTGAAGTTTTTGGATAAAAATAAGGATAAGCCTTTTTTCCTCTATTATCCGACGATGATCCCGCATGTGGCATTGCATGTGCCAGATGAAGAGCTGGAGCCTTATTTGAAACTGGGGTGGAAAGAGAAGCCTTTCACTAAGCGTAAATCTGACGGTCAGGGGCATGGCTATACTCCGCATCTTACACCCAAGGCGGCTTATGCTGCGATGATTTCGCGCATGGATCGCTATGTGGGCAAGTTGCTGGCGCGCTTGCAAGAGTTGGGTTTGGCGGAGAATACGCTGGTGGTGTTCACGTCTGATAATGGCACGACGCATTTGGGAGATGAGGTGGATTTCGATTTTTTTAAAAGTGTGGCAGGTCTGCGAGGTTTGAAGGGGTCGCTCTATGAAGGGGGTGTGCGGGTGCCGCTGATCGTGCGTTGGCCGGGGCATGTGCTGCCGGGTTCGGTATCGGATTATGTGTCGGGTTTTGAAGATTGGCTGCCTACTTTGATGGAGGTGGTGGGAGCTTCGTCTGACGTGCCCGATGGCTTGGATGGAGTGAGTTTGGTGCCAGTTCTGGAAGGCGAAAAACAAGTTGAGCGAGATTTTCTCTACCGTGAGTTTCCGAGTTATGGTGGACAGCAGGCCTTGTGGGTGGGTAAGTGGAAGGCGGTCAAGCAGGAGATGCTGAAGAAGGGCAAGGGGCAAATCGAGCTTTACGATCTGAGTGTGGATGAAGGGGAGCAAAACGATGTGGCGGCGAAGTATCCGGAAGTATTGCAGCGGATGCAAAAGCTGATGGATGAGCAGCATGTGCCTTCAGAGGTATTCCCTTTGCCGCCTTATGAGCAGAGGAAGCGGAAGAAGAAGTAGCTAAATCGGCGGGTCTAATTTGAGCAGGCTCTCTTTGAGCCGACGCAGTAGATAGTAAATCGTGCGGCTACGTAGGCGATAGAGTTCGCTACCGACGATGCGTGGGATGAAGGAGTCTGGCAGCTCGATGATTTGTTGGGCAGAGCAGCCATTGAGGCTTTTGCAAAGGATGGCGCTTAGGGCGCGGGTGAGTGTCTGGACCTGGTCGCCAAGGCTGATTTTGAAATGGATCTTGGGGTGTTCGCTGATGCTGATGAATATGCCGACGGTGTCTGAGCACTCGGTGTCTTTGCGCACGTCTTCGAAATCAAAAGATTCGCCTGGCTGTGGGGCGTATTGTTCGGCTTGTTCGGCTTCGTTGATCAGCGCTTCCCGTTTTTCGTCATCGGGAAGGCTTTCGTAGAAATCAATCATTTGCTGTAGCCGTTGGGGGAGAGAGGTGTCCATGTCTACGGGCTTAGCCGAGTTTTTTCATCCAACGGCGACCGAAAGCTTTGGCAGAGATCACGCAGCATAAGATGCCGTATTGCAGTGCGCGGGAAAAATTGATTGAGCTGCTGTCCTCTTCATAAACGGTCGGGCAGGTGATCTCGCAAGTTTGCATGTCGGCTTCCACGGCAGCGATCAGCAGTTCGTTGTCGAAGATGAAATCATTGCTCAATGCGTGGAAGTCGATGGTCTCTAGCAAATGACGTGAATAGGCGCGGTAGCCGGTATGGTATTCGGTGTGACGACGACCGAGGCAGACATCCATGAAGGTGGTGATGGCAAAGTTGGCGAGGTATTTCCAGACGGGCATGCCACCGCTCAAGGCTCCGCGCCCTGAGACGCGTGATCCGAGGCACAAGTCGTAGGGGCTCTGCGCTAGCATCGATGCCATCGGCAAGATCAGCTTGGGTGTGTATTGGTAATCGGGGTGCAGAAGCACGATGATATCCGCTCCAGTGTCCAGTGCGCGCTGCAAGCATTGTTTGACATTGCCCCCGTAATTGAGGTTTTTTTCATTTTGGTAGTATTCGATGTTGAGCTCTTTGGCGATCTCGATGGTGCGATCTTTAGAGCAGTCATCATTGAGAATGATGTTGTCCACCACGTCGCGAGGGATCTCATCTACCGTTTTTTTGAGCGTTTTTTCGGCGTAATAGCTCGGCATGGCGACGGCAACTCGTTTGTTTTGGATCATAAAATACTTGGTTTGAGATGAGCTGGCAGGTTTGGACAAGAGTGCAGCCTGCGCGGCGCACCATGCAGGCATCTGAATAAAAGCGCAAGGTTTGTATTGCAGTTGATCAAGGAGCAGTGGAAAATGGAGCTGTGAAAAGTTTAATGATAAAATTTTTAATGAGGCATGAGGTGTGGCTGATGCGAGCTTTGTTGGCGGGGCTGATTTTGGTGCAGGCTTCTTGCGTGACGCTGGGCGGATCCTCTGGGCCGTCGATGTCGGCTGGCGAGGGCAGGGAGTATCCGATCTATAAAGTGATGACGGATCGGGCACCTTTTTATCTGGACAAATCGCCGCAGGGTTTGGGCGGAAAAGATCGTCACCCTTATTTGTATTTATCTAAAGGCATGACAGTGACTTTGTTGAAAAATAAGTCGCCTTATAGCCAAGTGTCTTTGATCAATAAGATGCAGGGCTGGATGCCAGTGGCGGTGCTAGCTCCGCAGATGGTGGGAGAATCGGTGACTGAGGGAGCATCGGCGGTGACTCCTGTGGCGAGTGCAGGTGCGAAGAAGAATAGACCGCCTGCTAGGGCGCCGGGTAGCGGAGTTGCGCTGCCGGCGTATTAGGGGAAGGAGGAGGAGAAATCAACAATAGGAGGTCGTCGATCTGCAATCGTCAATCTAGTGGGGAGATGGAGTGGCAATTGTCGAATAGCGATTGTTGATTTTTGATGTGAGGGAATAGAAGATCAATAGCCTGCTGCTGCCATAGTGGTGACGACTTCGGTTTCACTTTCGAGTAGTTCGGCGATGGGATCCCAGCGACCGTTGATGAGAGCATCGCTGGCGGTGTGCGGAATGGTGACGGGGATTGATTGATCCTGACCATAAGTGACTTGGCTGTTGGCGATGTCGATGGTGATTTCTAGGCTAGGATCGGCTTCGATCGCGGTAGCTAGGGTTTGGATGTCATCGGCGGAGGCAATCGCACAAGGCATGCCGAGGGTGGTGCAGTTGCCAAAAAAGATCTCAGCGAAGGACTGAGCGATCACTGCGTTGATGCCGAAGCGGTTGAGTGCTTGCGGGGCGTGCTCGCGGGAACTGCCGCAGCCAAAATTTTCGCCACTGAGCAGGATATTGGCGCCAGCGAAACGTGGATCATCGAGAGGGTGGTTTTTTTTGCTACCGTCCTCGTTGAAGCGTACGTCGTAGAAGAGGTATTCGCCGAGTCCGTCAAAGGTGACGCATTTCATGAAGCGAGCGGGGATGATGCGGTCGGTGTCGATGTCTGAACCCGGCACGTAAACGCCTTGTCCGCTGATTTGTGTGATTTTTTCGAGAGCCATTTTTCTAAAAGATTAAGTTATAGATGGTGAGTTAATGGATGGGGCTAGTTGGCGTTCATCGAGAACACCTCGCGAGCATCGGCGATTTCGCCGGCAACTGCGGCGGCGGCGACCATCACGGGAGACATCAGGATGGTGCGTCCAGTGATACTGCCTTGGCGTCCTTTGAAGTTACGGTTGGAACTGCTAGCGCAGAGCTGATCACCCTCCAATTTATCGGGGTTCATCGCTAGGCACATGGAGCAACCTGCGTTGCGCCACTGGAAGCCTGCTTCTTCGAAGATGCGGTCGAGCCCTTCGTCTTCGCATTGTTTGGCGACGATTTGCGAGCCTGGCACGGCGATGGCTTTGACTCCTTCGGCGACGTGATGCCCTTTGAGAAAGCGCGCGGCTTCTTGGAAATCGCTGAGACGTCCGTTGGTGCAAGAGCCGATGAAAGCTACATCCACGGGGATGCCTTTGACGGGCGTGCCAGCTTCGAGCTTCATGTATTCCAGCGCATCTTCGATCGATACCTTCTCTGACTCGCTGTTGGCTTGTGCGGGATCTGGCACGGATTCATTGATGAACACGCCTTGGTCAGGACTGATGCCCCAGGTGACGGAGGGGGCGATGTCTTCGACTTGGATGTCGATCACATCATCGTATTGGCAATCGGCATCGGAGGCAAAGCTCTTCCAGCGTTCGACTGCGGTATCCCAAACGTCATCCTGTGGGCTGTAGGGGCGACCTTTGAGGTAAGCGAAAGTCTTTTCATCGGGATTGATGTATCCACAACGCGCACCGCCTTCGATGGACATGTTGCAGACGGTCATGCGCTCTTCCATGGAAAAAGCGTCGATCACCGCGCCGCCATATTCGTAAGCGTAGCCGATGCCGCCTTTGGCACCGAGCAGTTTGATGATGTGTAGGATGACATCCTTGGCATAGACGCCGATGGGCAGTTCGCCATTGACGTTGATACGGCGGACTTTCATTTTTTCCATCGCCATCGTCTGAGTGGCGAGCACGTCTCGCACCTGAGTGGTACCGATGCCGAATGCGATAGCGCCAAAGGCTCCATGGGTCGCGGTATGGGAATCGCCGCAGGCGATGGTGGTGCCGGGCTGGGTGATGCCTTCTTCGGGGCCGACTACGTGTACGACGCCTTGTTTGCCGCTGGGCAGGTCAAAATAGGTGATGCCAAATTCTTTGGCATTGCTGTCGAGCTCCTTGATCATCGCTTCGGCGAGCGGATCGGCGAAGGGCATTTGTTGATTGTCCGTCGGCACGATGTGATCGACGGTGGCAAAAGTGCGTTGTGGGTATTTGACCGTAAGATTCAAATCGCGCAGCATTCCAAAAGCCTGTGGGCTGGTCACCTCGTGGATGAGGTGGGTGCCGATCAAGAGTTGGGTTTGTCCATTGGAGAGGGTCTTCACTGCGTGGGCATTCCACACTTTCTCATAGAGGCTCTGCGCTGTTTGGCTCATAATATAACGATTTTTTCTAGATTTTCTATTTTTGACCATCCATAATGGCTGGGCGTGATCATAGCATAGCTTTTGTTAGGTCGATAATGGAAACTTTGGCTGTTCTTTTAAGAATGGGAAAAGCTTTCAAATTCACTTTGCAGATTTGCTGAAATGGGCTTAATCATGGCAAAGGATGCGAATAGTCGTATCAAACACACAACAAATTAGATTATCATGAAACTTAAATCTCTCTCATCGGTATTGGCATTGACAGCTGCTTTCGGCATCGCATTCGCAGGTGTCAGCTGCAAACCTAAAGAAACAGCTACTCAAAAAGCAGCAGAAGAATCAGTGAAAGCTGATAAAGCGGCTGATAAAGAACTTAAAAAAGACGCTAAAGAAATCGAAAAAACAATCGATAAAGCGGCTAAGAAAATCGAAAAATCCGTAGAGAAAGCTGAGAAAGCTGTTGATAATGCGGACAAAGCAGAAAAAAAAGTGGAGTCAGCAGTGAAAGAAGCAGCTGTTAAAGCGGGAGCAGCGGCAACTAAGGGTGCAGAAGCAGTGAAAGACGCAGCTACTAAAGTGGACGCAGCTACCAAGGGTGCAGAAGCAGTGAAAGACGCAGCTACTAAAGTGGACGCAGCTACCAAGGGCGCAGCAGCAGTGAAATAATAAGCTTTCCAGCAAGTAATTTCAAAACGACTTCCGTAAAGGAGGTCGTTTTTTTTAAGCTGATTTCAGGATGGATGAAGATTGTTCTTTGCAGAATGGCTTAAATAGGTTAAATCACGTCAAAGGCGCGTTTTGGCGCAAAATAAACACAAACCAAATAAGATAATCATGAAACTTACTTCTCTCAAATCAGTGCTGGCTTTGACAGCTGCTTTCGGAATCGCATTTGCTGGCGTCAGCTGCAAACCTCAAGACGGTGCAGACAAAAAAGACGACAAAGGATCGGCTCCAGAAAAAGCTGAAGCTGGCAAAAAAGACGAGCATGCTGGTCATAAAGACGGCGAGCACAAAGACCACAAAGATGCGGCTAAAAAAGACGCAGCTAAAGCTGGTGAAGCGGTGAAAGATGCAGCTAAAAAAACTGGTGAAGCAGCTAAAGAAGCTGGCAAAGCAGTGAAAGAAGTTGCTAAGGACGTCGCTAAAGATGTCAAAGATGCTGTGAAATAAGCTTCTTTACAGTAATTTAGAAAAACGGTCTCTGAGTCTTTGGCTCAGGGGCCTTTTTTTTGGGGTGAGAGAAAGGGGGCTAACCGCGAAAAAATACGGAAGGGCGCGGAAGGGGGGGGAGATGGGAACCTTAATCTGAACCCGGAGTGGGAGTTTAGCCGTAGAAAATACAGAAACGGGCATGGATAGGTTGTTGGAGGGGTAAGCTCCTGCGTGCCTGTGGTTGGTGAATGGCAAAGGTTGATGGGAAGAAACAATTTTGATGTTTTAGAAGATGCTGATGGCTGGCGCTTGACCTAGCTTGGAATATGGCTTTGTTGTGCTGTAACTATTCAGGTCTCCTCACACTTGCTTCCATCAACAAACAAACCGGATGCATAAAAACATTCACGAGCCATACTACGAAAAATCGGGGTAGAGTGGGTGTCCTCACCCGCTGATGCTGAGCTAACAGCAAAAGGGGGCGGGTGAGGACACCTACCCTACTTTCCAATCACACGCATTTATGTCACTCTTCTACCTGAATAGTTACCTGTTTTTAAAGGTTTGATGTATAGTTCTCACCATGTCAGTTGATCGTTCCCAAATCTCTACTTTAGCCGATTACCACATGCACACTCCCCTGTGTAAACACGCAGAGGGCTTGCCAGAAGCCTATGCTTGCGCAGCCATCGATGCAGGACTCAAAGAAGTTGGCTTCTCCGACCACAACCCCATGGCAGAAATTTTCGATGACTGGCGCATGGAATATCAGCAGTTCCCCCATTACCTCGACCTGATTCAAAAAGTACAAGCACAGTTTTCAAATCAACTCACCATACGGCTCGGTCTAGAATGCGATTTTCTACCAGGACAAGAATCCTGGATCAAAGAACTTTCCAAGCATGCCGACTTTGACTATCTGATCGGCAGTGTGCACTACCTCAACTCTGACTGGGCAGTCGATGATCCTGATCCTAAATGGGCTTCTCGCTGGAATCATTCGATCGACGACATCTGGCAACAGTATTGGGATTTGTATCGTCAATGTGCCGCCAGTAGACTTTTTGATTTTCTTGCCCATCCAGATCTTGTTAAAAAATTTGGTCATCGCCCCGAAGGTGATCTCAAACGCTTCTACGAGCCTACGATCGAGGTCATAGCAGCAAACAACCTCGCCATTGAAATCAGCACCGCAGGACTTCGCAAACCTTGTGCAGAGATTTACCCTAGTCGAGAATTTCTCGAACTAGCCTTTAAAGCTGACATCCCCATCGTGATCAGCTCCGACGCACACCACCCCAATGAAGTAGGTAGCGATTTTCCCATCGCTCTAACCCTTGCAAAAGAGGTCGGTTACACCAACAGCGCCCGCTTTCACAAAAGAGAACGCACCCTAGTACCTTTCGATTCATGATACCAGTCTCCCAGAGCCAACTTACCCATATAGCTCAGATAACAATGACACTTAGTTAATAGGGCTTCTCCACTGCTCGATACTTTTTGAAGTCGAAGAATTTAACCACTGATAACCACTGATAATGTAAGAAAGAAATGCTAAGACATTAAAAAATGAGTATCAGTGTTTATCAGTGCCAATTGCCTCCGGCTGTCTTACTATGTGCGGCTGTGGTTAAAATGTTTTTGGGGATTGGGGTGAAGCAAAGTAGAAAAACGACAGAGTAGCTTAACTAAGTGCCATATAGCTCTGATAGCTAAATAAACACCCGTCTAATATTTGCTGTGCGGTAGCTCGACGCCGCTTTTTTACCGCATTGAATCCAATACCAACCTTGAGATATCATAGCTAAATTGTTACGCAAATCATATTGCCTGGCACATAGTAAACTTAAATTTCTATTTTCTAACCACTCCTAATAGCAATATTTTAACCACTGATTTTCAGTGATTTAAGAAAAAAAGATCGTACAATATCAGACATCAGTGCTTATCAGTGCCCATCAGTGGTTTAATTCTTATATTTAAAAATTGTTCCAGTAATTCGGTTAAGCTGATTCCCCCACGAGTTCATAACCTTCTAACTATTTACTCCAGCTGTTCTTAAAACATTTCAGAAATCAAATGATTACAATTCTAGCAACAAGCGTTCTAGGGTTATTTCAGACAATGAGTTGACTACCAGTGTAGCTTCCGAAAAATCTAAATGCAGTGTGACTGGACTCGGAACCACCACACACTTCATGCCAGCTTCCTGAGCTGCAAGCAAACCATTCAGTGAATCTTCAAAAACCACTACCTCACCCGTTTCTAAGCCCATACTAGCAGCCGCTAGTAAAAATAATTCCGGTGAAGGTTTGGGTTTTTTTACATCTTCTAAACAATGGGTGCCGCAAAAATAATGTTCTATTTCTAATCGACGCAAATGCGGGTCCACCCAGTTTCTTGGGGAACTCGAAGCCACTGTACATGGCAGCTGTAAAAATTCAGCCTCTTCTAAACAATCTATCACGCCGGACATTAGACCCTGTTCTTTCAATACCGTCTGAGTATCATTAAGCCTTTTAGCATGCCAATAATCCCAATCAACCTGCTTGCTTAAACGTGAATTGAGTTCTTTTACAGGATCAAAAGCATTTTCATCACTACCCACACAAGCCGCATACTGCTCTAATCCTAGCTTTTCTCCATGGTATTCATAACACTCGCACCAAGCTTGATACAACGGGTATTCCGTTTCTAAAATCAAACCATCGAAGTCAAATATACAGCCTTTTATCATCGCTTTGCTTTTACTATGCCTGAGTATTTCTATAAGCGCTAATTCTTAGAAATTTTGGCTCTTCAGCATTTTCTGAGCATAATCTTTAACGATTTCAATGAACCTTAATGCCACAGGCTCAAGTTTCCCTTTATACATCAAACCGATCTCTAAAGAGGGAATATCCTTCAATTTGATACTGATAATGCCTTTTGGCAAAACCGCTTGTGGCATAGCCACCGACAAACCGTAACCAAAACCTTGTTGTACATACGATAAAACTAATTCTAAGGTAGATACCTCTACACTCGGATGCCAAACGATATTTTTTTTCGCCAGACCTTGTTGAAACAATTTTGCTACAGTTTCTCCCGGCAATAAGGATACCAAAGCTTCATTAATTCTATAATTCCCTTGCTGGGCCTTTTGTATCAATTGCTCGAAATTTTTGTTAGCGCCCCCCTTTTTTACTAATAAAATCAATGGCAAGTCTATTAATTTTTCAACTTCAACAGAAGGTGATGTTTTTTCATCACATAGGGTCACAGCTACATCCACTTCGTGTTTTAAAAGCGCTGACTCTGCACCTGGAGCTGGTAGTTCTTTTAATGTTAAGCGTAGATCTTGAAACTCATTGCGTAACAGTCCGAGAATCCCTGGTAAATGTTGAGTCAAAACGGTGGTAGGTGCTGCCAGTCGTAAATGGTGCTGTGCTTCACCACATATACGACCACGCATTTCTTCCATTCTTGAGAAAAACGGATATACGAAGGCATACATTTCTTCTCCAGCAGGAGTCAGCGCAAAGGGTCTTCTTTGAAAAAGTGTGGTGCCTAAAGATCGTTCGAGGTTAAGCATCTGACCACTCACCGCTGGCTGCTGAATCCCATACGGCATGCGCCGCACTGCAGGTGTGATACCTTCGTATTTTGCTACGTAATAAAATAATTCTAAATGGTGAACGTTCATATTTCACAACTTAGTCGCAAACCTCAATCAAGCAATCAGCACAAGTTTTTAAAACACAGAAGCCATCGTGTTCACTATTTTATCAATGTGCTCAACAATCCTAACATAGATCCTATTAATGATAACAATAATCCCAGCGGTAGTTGCCACGACCAATCACCCGTTAAAAAATACGCTACCACTGACCACCCCATCATAACTGACAATGGGGCTACCAAAAGAAAAAAACAAAGAGTCCGTTTTTCTAATTTTATAGCTATACTTGTTGGCTTATCAACTTGATTAACTTGTTTGAATGAGCTGATGTAGGTATCTGTTGTGATCATCTTTATACGTGTGTGTTCTATTAATCGTGGGATCTACTACTTAATCTTCTTCTAGACCATCCATTTTAGCTTTCACGGCTTCTTCGACTTCGCTATACATGATCTCATCAGCTTTGAGTGCTTCTTTAGCAGCATCACGCCCTTGTGCTAATTGCGTTCCTTTATAACTGAACCATGAACCGCGTTTCTGCAGAATGTCATGTTCGATTGCAAGATCTAACAAAGAACCCACAGCTGAAATACCTTCATTAAACATAATGTCGAACTCAGCTTCTCCATAAGGAGGTGCTACTTTGTTTTTCACCACCTTTACACGAGTGCGATTGCCAATCATCGTGCCGTCCGAAGCTTTAATAGCACCAATGCGACGAATATCGCAACGCACACTGCTATAAAATTTGAGAGCACGTCCCCCTGGTGTCGTTTCTGGATTACCAAACATCACACCGATTTTTTCACGAATCTGATTAGTAAAAATCACCGTTGTTCTAGCTTTAGCTATCAAGGATGTGAGTTTTCGCATCGCCGCACTCATCAAGCGAGCTTGAGCTCCGACTGTGGTATCACCGATTTCTCCATCCAGCTCCTGTTTAGTCACCAGTGCTGCGACTGAATCTAGGACGATCACATCTAAAGCATTCGAGCGAACTAAGGTTTCCACAATACGCAAAGCTTCTTCTCCTGAACTTGGTTGGGACACCAACAGTTCATCAAGGTTCACGCCCAAACGTTTGGAGTATTGTGGATCCAACGCATGCTCAACATCGACAAATCCTGCTAGACCTCCCATTTTCTGAGCTTGCGCAATCACCGTTAGACACAAAGTCGTTTTACCAGAAGATTCAGGTCCATAAACTTCAATGATGCGACCTCTTGGGAAACCACCGACTCCCAAAGCTCTATCTATGAGTACATTTCCAGTAGGAATCACATCCACATCCACCCGCCTGTGTTCACCCAGGCGCATGATGGCTCCGTCACCAAAATCTTTTTGGATTTGTGAAATCGCTAAGTCTAAATTTTTTGCACGTGCAGCCACTAAACGGTTTTTTTCCGCTGACACTGGTGGTTTCGCTTTATTTTCTTTTTTCTCGTTATTTGCCATTTTCTTAAGGTCGCTTTTTTCGTTTTTCACTGTTTCCCCAGATCTTACCGATGCTGTTGAGCTTTTACTGGGACTCGTTGCTCTACTATTGAGCTTTGCTTTTTTTGAATCCTCTGTCGAGTTGTTTGATACTAATTGTGGCATGTTTCTTGTTTGTTTTTTACAACTTTATCAAAAACTGTTCAAATGTCCAGTGTTAAATTGAATAGTGTTTATAAATACGCTGTTTTTTTGAATTTGTTCCATTATTTACTCCAACTGTTTCTAAATTCATCTGACTATGCTTTTAGTGAGTCCATTTATTTGGATATGGATCAATGATTAATGCTAATCCTGTCTTGCTACTTTGCTCAATTACTAACTTTTTTGTGCTTATTTATTCTTTTAATGTTAAGCCATATATCGCTGTTTTTTTGTGTTATCCTTTGTTTTTATAGAAATAAATCATCTTTTTCAAAACACATGTAATTCTTTCATTATAAGTTACTTATAGAATATTTATCCATCAAAAAATAGCCTTATTTGTCTGTTCTCTGTAGGGTATTACTCTTTAAGTTCATTTTCTAGTTTTCAATCTTACTGGTTTTTGTGACAAAGCCGTTTATTATGTTTCAATTGGATTTTTTAGATTATTTTGACTCATAGCGACGAACATTTTATGAAGCTTGCTCTCAAGCAGGCAAAAAAGGGCTTAGGTCTAACGAGTCCTAACCCACCTGTCGGTGCTGTGATCGTATCTTCTGAAGGCGTTATTTTAGCTAAAGGTTATCATCACCGTGCAGGGGCAAATCATGCCGAGATCGATGCTATTGAAAACTGCTTAAAAAAGAATTCTGTAAAAAAGCTCATCAACGCCACCATATTTGTCACACTTGAGCCCTGCTCTACTTGTGGGAAAACTCCCGCCTGCACTGATAGCCTAGTCCAATATCAATTCTCACGTGTAGTTTATGGATGCTGCGATCCTAATCCAAAGCATCGAGGTCGTGCTAAATCTTTGCTTCTTAATAAGGGCATCGACGTAACTACAGGTGTTTTAGAATATGACTGCGCACTTCTGATTCGTTTTTTTACTAAAACTATCACCAAAGAGTTGCCTTGGTTGATCGCCAAATCGGCTATGACACTGGATGGCTGCACTACTTTACCCAATGGTATGGGACCTTGGATCACTGGAACTGAAGCTCTTAACGATGTTCAAGTATTGCGTTCTCAAGTAGATGCTATCCTCATTGGTGGCAATACCTTACGCGCGGATAACCCACGGCTTACCCTACGTGGACGCTACGCCCAGTCTGATCGTCTGCAGCCTTGGCGCATTATAAGCACACGTAGTGGTGATTTACCCAACAATAGCCACGTTTTTACAGATCAATACAGTGATCGAACACTTATTTTTCACAATAAGTCTTTAAGACAAATACTAAAGTCACTTACAAAACGGAATATTCATTCGGTTTTGATGGAATCTGGGGGTAAATTATTGGCTAATGCCTTAAAAAATGACCTAGTGGATGAACTCATTTTGTATTATGCCCCTATTATTGGAGGTGGGCCTACTCAGGCTGTTCAATCCCATAGTCTTTCTCGTAGGCTCAAGCACATACAATCAAAAAGGTTTGGCGATGACATCCGACTCAGTGGCCTGATCCATGAACCTTAATTTTTCACTATGGTAGCTAGTAAACTTCGACCTTGTGTGTTTTTCGACCGGGATGGTGTCATCAACCTCTCTCCGGGGCCTTCTTACGTTTTATCTTGGCAAGAGTTCGCATTCACTCCTGGTATCATCTCTGTGCTTAAGTGGGTCAAACAACAGGGTTTCCCTATCATATTGATTACTAGTCAGCGTGGCGTTGGCAAGGGATTAATGTCGATGCAGGATCTAGACCGCATTCATGACAACATGCAGCTTCAATTAAAATCACAAGCTGCACACTTTGATGCGATCTACGCTTACACTGAAACCCCAGATTGCATTAATTTAGCTAAACCTGATCCGCAAATGTTGTTTGCTGCTGCCTCTGATCTGAAGTTAGATCTTCACCAAAGCTTGATGATTGGCGATTCCGATCGTGACATTGTGATGGGTAACAATGCCGATTTACTTCACTGCATCCGCTTTCTTTCTGACAAATCTCCTGCTGTTAAAGCTGATTTTACGGTGAGTGATAGTTTAGAGTTGCAGAAGGTGCTTGAGAAAATTCTATTATAAACAGCGCTAGATAGTGCGTATCTTACCTAGCTATATCGACTTTATTAGTCCTTGGTGGTTTCTTTTTCTTCCTCTTTATGTCTTTTCTCCAGCCATACTGCCAATAGCGCTACATCTGCAGGAGTGATTCCACTAACCCGGCCAGCCTGTCCTAAGGTGTCTGGCTGTATGTCTGCTAGTCGTTGTTGCGCTTCTTTTTTCAATCCTCTTACTTTGCTGTAATCCATGCTAGCTGAAATCTTGCGGCTTTCCATTTTTTTGCTGCGTGAAATCATCAAATCTTGTCGTTTGATGTAACCCTCATACTTGACGTCTGTCTCAACCATTTCCCATATACTATCACTGTATTTACCCCTGATAGATTCTTCTAATTGTTGCCAACCTTTATCTTGTCGCTTCAGCCATTGCTCAAGTGTCACCCCTTCTAGCTTGGTTTTTACTACAAAACTCTTGGCTTGATCCAATTCTTCTTGCTGTTGTTTGCTTCTTTTTGCTCGCTCTTCTGACACTAATCCTAACTGATCTGCTACTGGAGTTAAGCGTAAGTTTGCGTTATCTTGGCGCAATAACAGGCGGTATTCAGCACGACTGGTGAACATTCGATAGGGCTCTATGGTTCCTTTAGTCACCAAATCGTCAATCATCACACCAATATAGGCTTGTTCTCTTCCTAGAATGAATTCCGGCTCGCCTTTTACTTTGAGCGCAGCATTCGCCCCCGCCATCAAACCCTGAGCCGCTGCCTCTTCGTAGCCGCTTGTTCCATTAATTTGACCCGCAAAATACAGTCCTTCTATCAGCTTGGTCTCAAGAGTCCTATAAAGCTGAGTGGCATCACAAGCATCGTATTCTACCGCGTAACCTGCTCTTAGTATTTGTGCATCCTCCAACCCGTTTATGGTTTTGATAAAGTCATACTGCACTTCAAAAGGCAAACTCGTAGAAATACCGTTGATATAGTATTCGTGACTATGTCTGCCTTCAGGTTCAAGGAATAACTGATGCCTATCTTTATCAGCAAAACGCACCACCTTATCTTCAATAGAAGGACAATAGCGAGGTCCCACCCCATCAATGATGCCAGAATACATCGGCGACTGATCAAGTCCCCCACGTATCACTTCGTGCGTTTCAGCGTTGGTGTGAGTGATCCAACAGGGTAATTGTTCCATGTGGAACATTTTATCTGACCAGGGGTTTAAGGTGAAAATATCATTCTTAGATTTACTGATGGTATCAGCCATGAAGGAAAATTTGGGACAATCTTCATCTCCTTGCTGAATCTCACACTTTGAGAAATCAATCGTTCTACCGTTAATTCTACACGGCGTCCCGGTTTTCATCCTCTCAATACGAAAGCCTAAGTCTGCAAGTTTATCACTCAAAGTTGACATCGCATCCCCCATTCTACCGCCCTTTTGATTTTGCATGCCTACATGCAGCAGTCCTCGCATGAAAGTACCAGTAGTGATGATAACCGATTTTGCAGAGTAGCGCATTCCTAAACTGGTTTCGATGCCTACGATTTGATCATTTTCCACCAGAAGTTCTGCGACGTTTCCTTGGTGCAAGTCGAGATTAGGCTCAGCTTCTAGAGTTGCTTTCAGCCTAAATTGATATGCTTTTTTGTCGCATTGAGCTCTAGGAGCCCTCACACTAGGACCTTTTTTCCTATTCAATAAACGAAATTGAATCCCTGTAGCATCTGTATTTAATCCCATTTCCCCACCTAATGCATCTATCTCACGAACCATGTGCCCTTTTGCTAGACCTCCAATAGCTGGGTTGCAAGACATCTGACCGATGGTATCAAGATTCTGCGTCAACATAGCAACCTGACATCCCAGCCGTGTTGCTGCCAAAGCAGCTTCAATGCCTGAATGACCGGCTCCTATCACAAGCACATCATATTTTTTTGGGTAGGTATACATCAATTCAGTAGGTACAAATCAGATCCAGTAGTTATGGTTCTGGTTAGATAAAAATGCGAACCTTAGTTCAAATGAACTGCATCACAAGTCACCAAGCCACATTTCAATCATCCACATTTCTGTGTTCCACGTGGAACTTTAATTGGATACAATTAGCATAGGTTTTTGTTGTTTTGAAAATTTAGCTGAGAATAAAATGTTAGCGGCAGGCTTTTCAGCCATTAGCAAACAAGATGACTGCAACTCTAACTGAAGCGTTAAAAAAGAACTGCCTTTTTAAGATATACCTATTTTATTCAAATTTAACAAATTGGAAGGTTTGAGGAATACAGATCTATAAGAAGAATTATTTATCTAAAAAATAAAATAATAGTATTATAGCGGTGAATGAGTGTGAGTTTATATCGTAACTCTTTTACTATTAGCAAGTTACTATTATAAAGATGCTGTGAATAAGTTGAGAATCAATAATGATAAACCCTTATAAATGATAATAACTCAGATTTATGCCCACTTATACCAAGTCGAAGACCAGTTATTAACAACTTTCTCAAAGGTCGTTCGCAATTTTGATCCAAAGCTTATTTTTGAGAGCTTCATTGGCTGCGACGAACTCGGCTTCTTTTTTGCTACAGCCCCAACCGCTGCCTAGTTTAGTGCCTTCCCATTCAACACAAGATTCAAAGGTTTTCGCGTGATCTGGTCCCCCCTGTTGTAAAATGCGATAGTTCGGGCTGTTTTGCGAGATAGATTGTAGTAACTCCTGTAGGCGCCCTTTGGGATTGGCCTCATCGGGTTCATCGGCAGCTTGTTCTATAGAATGTTGGCATTGGGATAATACGAAAGATTTGGCGTTGTCGAAACCGCCATCGATATAGATGGCACCGATCAAGGCTTCGTAGGCGTCGGCAAGGTTAGAGGCTCGTTCTTTACCTCCTGTAGATTCTTCGCCTTTACCTAATAGAAGAAAGTTAAAGAGTTTGATTTGGCGAGCAAAAGCCCAAAGAGCATCTTTGGATACCAAACGTGAGCGGATCTTAGTCAATCGACCTTCACTAAAACTTGGAAATCGTCTGTATAACTCATCTGTTAGGATGAGTTGGAGAACTGCATCACCAAGATACTCGAGCCTTTGATTATCAAAATGTGGACGCTGAGTCTCGTAGGCAAGACTAGGGTGAGTGAGCGCCTCTGCCAACAAAAGAGAGTTGGCAAATTTGTAAGCAATGATTTTTTCTAAAGATTCAGGCATTCAAGCAATACTGACACCTAAACTTGAAAAAAGTTTAAAATCTACTAAAAAGCGTCTCTGTATGTAGATTTAGCCATAATGGGGTGGATGACGGGACTCGAACCCGCGACAACCGGAATCACAATCCGGGGCTCTACCAACTGAGCTACAACCACCATATTATATGGCACCTGTCAGTGAACAATGAGATTATTCGCTGACGTGCGTGAAAATAGGGGACAAAACAGAATTTACCAGTTTTTTTTACAAGCAAAAATAACTTATTGATTTTAATCAAGATCTACACGGATTAATCCTCTAAAATCCCCTTTTTTATAGGATGTGGCAAGATCATTGGGATAGAGCTTTTCAAGTAATTGCACAAGCTTCGGATGTATTCTTGCTAGATCACCGTGACAATTGAGACAGAGCTTTTGAAGATTTGTATAATGATAGGTTCATGAGTCAGATTGGGTTTTTTTAGTGCTACAACAAGCACTCTCACTATCTCCGATTCCAAATTTTGCGAGGATGTCTTCCATCAAACACCAGCGGGTGAATGAGGATTGCAAAAGATTGATACCGACAAATGCAGTAAACCAGAGCCAATTTTGACTGTGGTAGTGGGATAAGGCTAAAGAAATCAGGATGAAGCTGCCAGCAATAGCACGGAGAACATGTTCGCGTTTCATAATAAATAAGTAATTGTATAGCTATATAGCATACAAATTGAAGTAACGCCAATTATTATAGTGAGCTAATCAAAACAAAGCGTGGGCTTAATCTTTTGGTTCAAGCAAAGTTCACTCGGGCACTTTCGCAGATGCCAAAAGCTGTTTCCTCCATGGCAAGTTCGTCGGTATCGATGATAAAGTCTGCGCTACTGGAGTAGAGTCCATCTCGTTCTAATAGCATTGCGCGGATTCTTTTTAGCGGATCCTCCGTATGCAGCAAGGGACGGTCACGATTTTTAGAAACACGCTCAAGAATAGATTCTGGAGAGGTACGAAGCCAGATGACGTAACCAGCGCGCTGCAAAATTTCACGATTTTGCTCACGCAAAACAATGCCACCCCCAGTAGCAATCACCTGATTTTTTGCTTGAGAACAATCTAGCAAAGTTTGGCTTTCTAAGTCGCGGAAGTGATCCTCCCCTTCATCAGCAAAGATTTGAGTGATAGCTTTCCCGCTAGCTTGCACGATAAGGTCATCGGTATCAACAAATTGGAAACCAAGGCTTTGCGCGACGCGTTTGCCAATCGAGGTTTTTCCAGTTCCCATGAAACCGATTAAAATCACGTTACGGGTAGTCTCGCTAGAAACATCGCTAGAATTGCTGGGTTGATCGCACATCATGTAAAAGTAAAGCTCTTTGATATTGACCTTATCAGCTACAGTGCGTATTTGAACTAGAATTACACTTCAATTTCAAAATTAGTTATAGATTTTGAAAAATTAGCAAAATGGACACACAGATCGCAAGGACGGAAAATGAAGAAACTACCCATGAAGTGGTAAAAACCGCCGTTGAAGAATTACAAAAGGGCAATGTGGTAGCGTTGCCAACTGAGACCGTTTATGGTTTGGCAGCAGATGCGTTTAACCCAGAAGCGGTAGCAAAAATCTTCGAAGCTAAAGACCGACCTCGGTTTGATCCATTGATAGTGCATGTCGCAAGTCAAAAAGCACTACGGGAAGTGGCTGATGTGCCGGAGGAACTTCGTAAAATCGTGCGAACCCTTACAGAACTTTTTTGGCCAGGCCCGCTGACTTTGATTTTACCCAAAAATGAAAAAGTACCAGATATCGTTAGTGCAGGTTTGCCAACGATCGGGGTCCGATGCAGCAAACATCCGCTTTTTGCTGAAATTTTAGAAAGTTTAGGCCGTCCTCTCGCGGCACCTAGCGCCAATCGTTTTGGTAGAATCAGTCCAACTTCTGCAGATGCGGTGATGAGTGAGCTTGAGGGGCGAATCCCTTTGATCGTAGATGGTGGAGCTTGTGCTCGCGGTTTGGAATCCACGATAGTGCGG
The DNA here is from genome assembly GCA_021648365.1 of Verrucomicrobiales bacterium. Lineage (GTDB taxonomy): Bacteria > Verrucomicrobiota > Verrucomicrobiia > Verrucomicrobiales > DEV007 > JAADHD01. The sequence goes on along the minus strand of JAKISY010000024.1, from coordinate 15,126 downwards.
GTGAAAGTGCCAGAGAAAAACTCAAAAGGCAAAGCTATCATTCAAATATTGCGGCATGGTCCGATCAGTGCAGATGAACTAAAACGCTATGGGAAAATCGAAGTGGTCAGTAACGATGAGGTCAGCGACAACGCGCCCGAAGCTCCTGGTTTATTGGCAAGTCATTACGCACCTCAAACACCACTGCGATTATTAAAAGACCCAAAAGACTTCAAGGCAGAAGCGGGAAAGTCTTACGGGTTGCTTAGTTATAGAGGTAAGAAAAAAGACGGCTATTTGAATTTACATCCATGGGATGAAATAGAGATTTTGAGCCCCGGCTCAGGAAAGACCGTTGAAGCTGCGCTGCGCTTCTTTTTTATACTGAGAAAGCTCGACGAGTTAGGAGTCGATGAAATCATTGCTGAACCTGTTTCTGAATTTGGCGCAGGAGCCGCGATCATGGAGCGTTTGCAGCGAGCGTCGGTGAAATAAGATGACTCAGTTTTCGGTAACAGCAAAAATCAAACTGGAGGGGCAAGTTCCACCTTACCTTGGTAAGAAACTGGTGAAACCGAACGGTTTAGCAAATAGATTTCGAACGCGCCTTGTCCTTAGTGGCGCCACTGATCATACGAAGGCACGCAGGAGCGTGCCCCTCCAATTACCGTCCGCGGAGGGGCAAGTTCCACCTTGCCATCGTCTAGAACCACTAGAATCTAACATGGTAAGAAACCGTAAATTACCGAAGTAAACCAATAGAAGTTATGGGAATGATGCGTTCATTGGCGACGGTAGGGGGCTTCACTTTGATGAGTCGTGTGCTGGGCTTTGTCAGAGATATGGTGATTTCGCGTTATCTGGGCGTGAATATTCAAATGGATGCTTGGGTGGTCGCCTTTCGATTCCCTAATTTATTCCGCAGGGTTTTTGGCGAAGGAGCGTTCAATGCAGCTTTTGTTCCACTCTACAGTCGAAAATTAGAAGAAGAGGGAGATCAAAAAGCAGACCTTTTTGCCGCACGTACCGTGACTTTGATGGCGTTAATATTGATTGTCCTTGCGGTTCTGGCGTATATCTTTATGGGTCCGATCATTAGTTTGATCAGTATGGGTTATGTAGGCGAGCGCTACGACCTAGCAGTCACGCTATCTAGAATCACTACAGTATACCTGGTTTTTGTGTGTTTAATGGCGGCGTTCAGCGGCATGCTCAATAGCCGTAGAGTCTTTGGTCCTCCAGCATTTGCCTATGTGATTTTAAACATTGTATTTCTAATCGGCTTGTTAGGCGTGGTTCCAGAAATAGGTCAACCAGAAGTCGTTTTGTCCTGGTCGGTGGTGATCGCTGGGGTATTACAATTAGGCTGGGTGTTATTGGCTTGCTGGCGACGAGGCATACGCATTCGGCCAGCGATGCCAAAAATGGATAACGATATCAAAAAACTAGGGCTTTTGATGCTTCCAGGTTTGGCAAGTGCAGGTGTACAGCAACTAAATTTATTAGTGGGCTCGGCAGTAGCGTCATTTCAAGTAGCTGGACCTTCCTATTTGTATTTTTCAGATCGAGTCAACCAACTGCCTTTAGGTTTGATCGGAGTGGCTTTTGGCATTGTTCTATTACCAGAGATCACTCGTAATCTCCGCGCGGGAAAAGTGAAGACAGCTAAGTCGTCGCTAGCACACGGCATAGAGATGTCACTGCTTTTAAGTTTGCCTGCGATGGTTGCGATGCTTATTATACCAGAGGAAATCATGCATGGTCTTTTCCAAGGCGGTAAATTTACCAATGAGGCAGCGTATCAAGCGGGATTAGCTTTGCGTGCGTTTGCCATAGGGGCACCCGCTTATATTTTAGCGAGGGTATTGCAGACAGCTTATTTTGCTAGAGAAGATACGCGCACTCCGATGCGATACACGATGGTTTCTGCGCTGGTGAACATTGTCTTGAGCATCGGTTTGTTTGTGATTTTGAAACATGTCGGTTGCGCATTGGCGACATCGATTGCCGGGTGGGTGAATGTGATTTTGTTGATAATCACTTTGAGAAAGTCACAATTTTTGAAAATGGAGATTGGTTTTACCAAAAGGCTGATGGGTATGTTGTTAGCAAGTTTGGTGATGGGCGCAGGGGTGTGGTTTTTATCACAGTGGGCAGCGCCTTGGTTGAAAGGGGACTACGGCTTGCTGATACGATTGAGCGTCTTAGGTCTGATCGTTGGTGCTGGTATGATGATGTATGGTGCGCTGGTTTTGTTATTACGAGCGACCAGCCTTGCAGAGTTGAAAGCTGGTTTCCGAAGGGCTTAAAAGCAGTGTATAGAGCAGTTCCTCGATTTTACCTCACATACCGCGGATGAAAGCGAGTGCTTTATTATAACTGCTTTGTTCTAGAAAGTGTTGTAGGCGGACGGGAATTTGGTTTACCAACTCTTGCTGCAAATCGAAAACACTTTTTGAGGTATTTTTTAGTTGTTCCAAGTGCAACACAGGATCTTGCTTGGCGAGCCGAGTGTCAGCTATGATGTCTAGACGCTGTTGCAATAATTTGGCGAGTTGGTCGAGTTTGTTTTGTGTCGGGGTTTCCATGTCCATTACTATACAAAAGCTTGGTCGGTCATTCAACTGCTTCTAAACTTTGCAAGGTCTAGTTTTAAAGCTGATTAAATTTGAGAGAAAAACTATTGATGCAAAACAAAAATTGAAAATATAACTGGGGTTTCATATTCAGGGCTAAGAACTGGGGTGGATTTTAGCAGAACTATACCTTGCCATATTGGTCGAAGGAAGACTAAGTTTTGACCAAATGGGGTGCGATTAGATCTCGATTACGCTCACAATATATCATGGAAATTCACGAATATTTTACCTATTGGGACTGGTTGACGGTGGCAGGCTACTTAGCACTGACGACGTGGGTAGGTCACAAAATGAAAGGGCAGCAGGCGAGTATCCGAGATTTTTTTCTCGGCGGGCGCTCTTTGCCCTGGCAGGCGGTGAGTGGTTCGATCATCGCTACGGAGATCAGTGGGGTGACTTTTATTGGGGTGCCGGGCATGGTATTTGCGGCGACGGGTAATTTTACATATTTACAGTGGGCTTTGGGTTCGATCATTGCGCGTTTTCTGGTTGGCATGTTTTTTGTGCGTTATTTTTATGAGCGCGAGATTTATAGTCCCTACGATTTCATGGAAAACCGTATTGGTTCGGGGGTGAAGCGTTTGGCGACGATTATATTTTCGATCGGCAGTATTCTAGGTCAGAGTGTGCGGGTTTTGGTAGCGGCATTGGCGCTGAGAGTGGTGACGAATTTTGGCACCGAATACGATTTTGCGATTTGCATTGTGATCATTGGTCTATTTGCGATTGGATGGACGTTGATGGGCGGGATGCGCACGGTGATTTGGACGGATGTGATGCAGTTCATACTGTTTGTTTTTGGTGGCAGTGTGGCTTTGATATGGATCATTTCTAGCTTGGACGGTGGCTGGTCGGATTATGTCACGATTGCAACGGAAGCGGGGCGCGAAGCGGGGGCTGGGGCGCAGGGCAAATTCACTTTGTTGGATTTAACTACTGATCCAGCGGCGGGCTTCACTTTATGGGTGGCTATTTTGGCGGCGCCATTTTTAAATTTATCGGCTTTTGGAGTGGACCAGTTGAATGCTCAACGCATGTTTTGTTGTCGCAATGAGGCGGATGCCAAAAAGGCGATCATTTGGAGCTCGATTGGGCAATTTATCACCATGCTGATGCTGATGGTGGGTGCGGGTTTGTTTGTGTATTATATCCAGAATCCGCCTAGTGAAGCCGAGGCGGCTTTGTTTCATGAGGATCACGATTTGGTCTTTCCGACTTGGATCACTACGACCTTGCCGGTGGGTTTGCGTGGTTTGATTTTAGCTGGGGTGTTTGCGGCGGCGATTTCTAGCTTGGATTCGATTTTGGCGGCTTTGTCACAAACGACTTTGAGCCTGTTTCACAAAACGGGGGAGGAAGAATCGGAAGAGCAGCATCAGAAATTGTTGCGAGCCTCGCGAATTTTGGTGGTGGTGTGGGGGGTCTTGTTGACGATGTTTGCGATATTTCTCGACCGGATGCGTGGGGATATCAATGTGGTGAATTTGGCTTTTGGGATGGTGTCCTACACTGCGGGCCCATTGCTGGGTATGTTTCTAGCGGCGATTGTGCCGTGGCGACACGCTAGTTTGCGGGGGTTGACGCTCGGCTTCATTCTATCGTTTATCACGGTGCTGTACTTCCGAGCGGATCTATACACAGTAATGATCAATTTTGATATGATTACTCCAGAGTGGGCGGCGTCTTTGCACGGGGTGATTTTGAATTCTAAGGGCGAAATTGAGCCGTGGTTGAATCACGCTTGGTTATGGCCACTAACAACAATGATCACCTTGGGCTGCGGGCTTATTTTTGGTAGTGCAAAACGGGTTTCTGACTGAGAGAATGTTGATCCAATAGGGCTGGTGAAGAGCGTTCGGGTTTTATGAAAACTGGGGTGCGATTATAAGACTTAAGAATTATAAAATAACCTAAAAATTTTAAAATTTCAGCTTGCAAAGAGACCCAAATCAGACATGGGGCTCAAAATTAAAAAAATTATCGCTTTTGAGTGTTTTTTACTTGTCGAATTTTGTGAATCGGCCTACTAAAAGAAACACAGTGCAGCATCGAGAAAAAGACGTCTGGCATCAAATTTTAACAAAAATAGACAGAAAAGTAGATTCACGTAGTCCTTACCTAGAGAACAACAAGCTCTGCATTTCATTCACGTAAAACGTCCTATAGCTGATACTTTAATAGTTATGCTAGATAACTTATTTATAATGAACAATTTAAGAAACACCGCTGATTTAAAATTGATAGATACCATGAAAAACAGCTCTGAGAGTTTTGTTATGAAAGGTCAATGTAATAGCTAATATAGCGCCTATCATGCACATCAGTCACACAGCAATGGAGGTTTCACAGATTGTAGGAGAGGAAGCTTGCGAGAGTTTTTGGCAACAAGTGATCGTTGGTCTCAAAGAGCGCTTGGGGGAGCATGCGGTGAAGCGTTGGTTCACTAATGTGACTTTGCAAAAAATCGATGCAGAAGCGGTTTGGGTTGAAACACCTAATTTGATTTTCCAAGTATGGATTGAGGAAAATTTTGAGCAGGTGTTGCAAGAATTATTGGATGCAGCCATTGTGGATTGCCCACCAGTGAAGATGTTGATCGCTGGGGAGGAGCCAGAGGTGACAACGGCATCTAAGCTTAAAGGTAAAAAGGAAAAAAGAGCTACGCCTGAGCAAGAATGTGATGCCGAGCAACTGGATCAAAATGTTTCTGATATACAACGCCGTGGAAAAAAATCAGGTTTATCAGATCGCTACTCCTTAGACAATTTTGTGGTAGGTGAGAATAATCGCATGTCACATGCGGCCGCAGTGGCAGTGGCGGAGAAACCAGGGACGAAGTATTCGCCTTTATTTATCTATTCCTGTTCGGGTTTGGGAAAAACCCATTTGATGCACGCGATTGGTTGGGAGGCTTTGCGTCGTCGTCCTAAATCTACGGTTTTGTATATTTCGGCAGAGGCTTTTGCCAATGATTATATCACGGGATTGCAAAACCACTCGCTTGGGACCTTTCGCAAAAAATACCGTAAAGCGGATATTTTGCTAATCGATGACGTGCATTTTCTGGCTGGCAAAGAGGCGATGCAGGAAGAGTTTTTCCATACCTTCAATACTTTGATGGATGGGCACAAACAGATCGTAATCTCGAGTGACCGTCCTCCTGGTGAGATTCAATCGCTGCAAGACCGTTTGGTCACCCGCTTTCAGTGGGGGCTTTCTGTAGAAGTGCAGCCGCCAGAGATCGAGACTCGCATCGCTATTTTACGCAGAAAGCGTGATGACTGGGGTGTCGAGGTATCCGATTGGGTGATCGAATTTGTCGCGGAGCGGATCCGTAGCAATGTGCGTTTGATGGAGGGTGCGCTTATGCGGGTAGCGACGGTGACCTCGCTGAATGGCGAAAGTTTGGATGAAGATGCGCTAGAAGATTTGTTGATGGATTTCACCCGCGAAGAAGATGCAAGAGATGTCACTGTCGATGCGATCATTTCGTCGGTGGCAGAGCATTATGATTTGCGCGTGGTGGAGCTGACAGGACGTCGGCGTTTGGCTCGTATTGCCTTGTCGCGGCAGGTGGCGATGCATTTGACCCGACAGTTGACAGGTTTGTCCTTGAAAGAAATCGGCGAGGAGTTTGGCGGACGCGATCACGGCACAGTGCTACATGCAGATCGCTCGATCAAAGCGAAGATGGCGGAAACGCCAAGCCTGCGTAAGGCGGTGGAGTTTTTGAAGCGCCGTTTAACCCGTGGTGGAGCGAGTTCGGGACGCTGGAGACCCGAAGCGTCGATGAAAAAATCAACTTCGTATGATATGGGAAAGCGTAGCGGAAATCTGCAGGGCAAAGTTTAAGCAAACAGTTATACCTCATAATACCCAAAGTTGTTCAGCTCATATTGATGGGTCGTGAGCTTTTTTTCAAATGTGTATAGACATTTTGCCTAATTGCGTGCAAACTTTGACCCAATTCCGCCCATGGTTCTTGTGTATGGGGGCAACGCGAGCATAGCTGCTTGCTATTGGAGCGGATGGTATTGATAAAAAAGTCATGAAATTTCAGATAGAAAGAGACGCATTTCTCGAGGGGCTACAACAGGTTCAGCATGTAGTGAGTGCTCGCACCACTTTACCGATTTTGTCCAATGTGCTGATAGAAGCTCAAGATGGTCAGTTACGTTTTACGACGACAGACCTCGATGTGGGTGTTAGCGGTTTGGCGAAAGCGGATGTTGAGCAAGAGGGCGCTACTACGCTGCCAGCTAGGCGCTTGGTAAACATCATTCGTGAGCTTCCTAGTTCTCAAGTCAGTGTTGAGGTGGATGATGATAATGTAGCGTCGATACGCAGTGGACCGAGTTTTTTCAAGATCCTAGGATTGGATCGCGATGAGTTTCCACCGTTGCCTAGTTTTGATGAGGCAAAAGAGTTCATCATCGAGCAGACCATTCTCAAAGAAGCTTTGCGCAAGACCTCCTATGCGATCTCTACCGATGAGACTCGTTATGTGCTCAACGGTATTTTATGTTCTTTCAAATCCAACGCATTGACGATGGTCGCCACGGACGGACGTCGTCTAGCGATGGTGGAGCAAGAGATCGATTTTCCTGAAGGCAACGAAATTGAGGTCATCATCCCGACTAAGGCGGTGCAAGAGTTGCTCAGATTATTGGGTGACAAAGGTGAAGTTCGTGTGCGCCTGACTGAGAGTCAGGTGGTTTTTGAACTAGGCGACAACTTGCTGGTGAGCAAATTGATCGAAGGCAATTACCCCAATTACCGTCAGGTGATACCGAGTGAAACCAAAGAACGTGTCACGCTGGAGCGCGAAGTATTGCTCGAGTCAGTTCGTCGTGTGGCTTTGTTGACCAGTGAGAAATCTAATTCAGTGCGCTTGAGGTTCGAAGATGACCAGTTGCACATAATGGCAAACTCGCCAGATATTGGTGAAGCGACCGAGTCTTTGCACATCAAGTACGCAGGTCCAACTATCACCGTGGCATTCAATCCAGAGTTTTTGATGGCGCCTTTACGCAATCTGGACAAAGACGAAATCTATTTTGATCTAATCGATGACATGAGCCCAGGGGTGATCAAAATCGACGAACCGTTCATTTACGTTTTGATGCCGATGCGCGTGAATCAGTAGATGATACGAAGCTCAGAAAATTTGAATGCTTGGCATGTCGCATGCCAAGTATTTTTTTGCAGAAATTTGGAGGAAGTGCTTCTAGCGTAGAGCGGGCTTCTTAACCTGCTCCCCTTATTTTTAAATTGCAATCAGCGGGTGAGGACACCCATACTACCTATTTCGGTCATTTCGTGGATTGGACTAAGACAGTATCGGATTGATAATTTTGTTCGGGTATTCTTGTTTTGTAGTAATCGCTCAAGGGGAAAACAAAAACGAGCCTTTAAAATGGAAAGCGGGTTCCGCTGTGGTTTCATTGATCCCAGAGATTCTGATGTTCATGGAAGGTTACGCTTCATGCACGGAGCCTGCTGAGGGTAAGGCTAGTGGTTTATTGAAAAAAACGGAAAACCCTAAGGCTGCGCAATAAGAGTAATGAGAGCAAGTGCGCTTTGTGTTTCTGCCTAAGTGGACAGTATTTCTACCGCATTTTTTACAACTTGCTCTGCTTTGATTCGAGACAAATCACCTTTGGGTGCTTGGATCGTTCTAACAGCGGGGTTTTTTGGTGCCCATAGTTGTGGGCAAGTGGGTCCAAATAACAACAGTGACGGCAAAGCACAGGCTCCAGCAAGATGAGAGATGCCACTGTCGTGCCCTAAAAACAAATCGCATTGCTGCAACACGTTACTGAGTGTGGGCAATTCGACATGTGCCAAGTGGCTACAGTTAATCTTAGCATGATCAATTAGCTCTAAAAATTCACTGATACTGCGGTCTTCCGCCTCGCCACTGATGATCAAAAATTCTGCTAGAGGGAATTTAGCTTGAAGTTGCTTGGCAACATCGACCCACGACTCGAATGACCAATTTTTTCTGGCACTGCCGCTGCCGGGGTGCAAGGCTATCCTTGGACGAGTAGAAGTGGTGATCAGTTTTTTCCAAGCGGCATCCCCGTTATCTGGATCGCGGCGTGGAAGTTCGATGTAAGGCTGCTCCAGAAACATCGCCAAACTTTCTAGAGGTTTGGCTAACTGCATAGCTGCGCTTTGATCAGTGAGACTAACATCGATCACATGAGGCCCTTGGATGAAATCTCCGCCTCGACAGCGTTCTACATTGGCGCGGAAAAACCCCGCTGAATCGTAGAGGTAGGAAATCACTACGCTGAAACTTGAAAAATAATCCATCAGTTCAGGATCTAATTTGCCGTCAGGCACAAAAAACCCAGCCATGGGGCCGTGTTCGATCGATCGTGTGGCAGCTACTAGGGATGAGGCTTTTGCTAGCGAGGTGATGGAATCGTAGCCGAGCACTTCGAGTCGGGCATTAGGTAGCGTATCTCGCACCAACTGGATCGCAGGTAGAGTGAGAATAAAATCACCGATCGCTCCGCCACGGATGAATAGAATTTTTCCACCCGCCATGGCTTGTGCTCAGTAAAATAATACGGCACAGATCAATACCGCCATACCATAAACGAGTCCTGCCATCGCCGCCATTTTTAAGCGTGATGGAGTGGTCAAGACCCAGTCGATACCGTCGCGCATCAGGTAAGGCATGCCTACATAGAACATGCCTTTGATGATCCACGCATAAGCGAGGAAGACCAATAACAAGCGAGTCACCGGTGGCTGCAAAAAAGCAGCATTGAGAACAGGACAAGCGAGTAAGATCAAAAACAATCCAATCGCTCTGACAGCTAAAAATTCCCGCACGTAGAAGCCGAAACCAAGGAAACCGATGACCAGTCCTACTTGCACCGATTTTTTTATATTGATAAACTCGCCAAGATCCATCTCAGACCAAACGAGGAAACACCAAGCAAAATCGATCGCCAAGATCCACATGCCTAGCCCTTCGTTTCGAGGCAGCGCTTTGAGCCAAGCTTGAGTCGAGTCGCGTTTGAGCAAGATCAACAGATGAGCCACGATCAACAGAGCACCAAGCCCAAGACCCACCGTTTTCAGGGTGAGATCGTAATAAAGAGCATCGTAAACAGCTTTCAAAATAGATGGTGGCTAAAATCTGTGCAGCTTGGCATAAAGAGGCGTAGCTGCTTAACAAAAGACGCCAAGTTTCGCTTATCTCAGCTGAAAGTCAATCAATCAGCCATCAATCAGCCAGCACGGGGTCACCGTAGAGGGTGTAGCCTGTGGATGCGTCGATTCGCACGTCAAAAAGCTCACCCGTAAAACGCTTGGCATCTCCCTCAATGATGACGATTTTATTTTGTCGAGTGCGACCACTGAGCGTATCTGGATTGCGTTTGCTCGGACCTTCGCAGAGGATCTCCACCGTCTTCCCAATCAGTGTATTGTTTTTACGCATCGCGATTTCATTGACCAAAGCTAGCAAATCCTGATTGCGTTCTTCTTTGACCCGCTCAGGTAATTGACCCTCCATCTCAGCAGCTGGGGTGTCTTTGCGTTTGGAATAACGGAAGACAAAGGCGTTATCGAATTGGATCTCATCGACCATGCGACGAGTTTCCGCATAGTCTTCCTCCGTCTCACCAGGGAAACCAACGATCACATCGGTTGAAATCGCCAAGTCGGGACGAGCCGCTTTCATTTTATTGCAGATCTCGAGGAATTTCTGACTCGAATACGGGCGTTTCATCAGCTTCAAAATGCGATCTGATCCGGACTGCATCGGAAAATGAATGTGATCCACTAACTTCGGCAAATAGGTGAAAGCTTCGACCAAATCATCACGATAACCGATTGGATGCGGAGAGGTGAAGCGCATGCGCTGCAGACCCTCAACTTCATGCACCGCTTCTAGCAACTGCACAAAAGGGCTTTTCCCATCCACAATCGGCAACTCCTTGCGGCCGTATAAATTCACAATCTGACCGAGCAGCGTGACCTCCTTTACCCCCACATCTACCAGTCGGCGAACTTCATCAACAATCTGATCGATGGGCCGGGCGCGCTCCACTCCGCGAGTCGAAGGCACGATACAAAAAGAGCACTTCATGTTGCAGCCCTGCATGATCGAGACAAACTCGCTGACCTTGTTGTCTTGATTGAGGTGATCTCGAATGGTATTTTGCGAATCTGTCTCTTCCTCGGTATCGACGATCGAAATCCGCAAGTCATCCATGCGCGCTTCTTCGCGCTTCTTGATGATGCTCTCCACATGATCCACCACCCGGTGGTATTTCTGCGTGCCCACCACCAGATCCAAATGTGGCACCGTTTTGATCAGCTCCGGCCCGCGGCTCTGCGCCATGCAGCCCATGAAACCATAAACGATGTCCGCATTTTTGCGCTGCAACCGACCCAGATGACCCATTTTTCCCAGCGCTTTCTGCTCCGCCTGATCACGCACACTGCAAGTATTGATCAAAATCACGTCCGCCTCCTTTTCCTCCGGCGTCACTGTGTAGCCACGTTCCGTGAACATTTGCGCCACCTGTTCGGAGTCGCGTTCATTCATCTGGCACCCATAGGTTTTGAGAAAGACTTTTGGCATGAGAATAAAAAATAGTAGCATCGGCATCCTGCCGATAATTTTCATGGAGAACGGATACGCAAAGATTTAAAGCACATCGTTCACACAAATAGCTGCCTATTATAGGCTAAATACGAGAAAATGGCAGTGATTTTGATGAAATTACGCTATCATTCCAATATGCATAGTCGCAATCTTTGTTAGAAACCTTAATCATGAAAACCCTGCCTTTTGCCTTCTTCCTATTTTGTGTTGCTTCATTTAGCCAAGCAGAGGATTGGCAAAACTGGCTAGGACCTCAGCACAACGGTCGCAGTTCTGAGCTGCTTCCACAGGGAGACTCACAGAAAATTAAGCCAATAGTGCTATGGGAAGCGGAAGTGGGTATCGGCTTCTCAAGTATTTCTGTCGCCAAAAATCGTGTTTACACCATGGGAAACAGCCAAGGGCAAGAAATGCTTTGGTGCTTCTCTGCACAGGACGGCAAACTGATCTGGAGCGATCACTACCCCGCCGAGCTGATGCCAAGGATGCACGAAGGCGGGCCGGGTTCCACCCCAAGTGTGCATCAAAATAGGGTGTACACCATCAGCAAAGATGGTCAGCTACACAGCTACAGTGCAGATCAAGGCAAGCTATTATGGCATAAGAATTTGATGAAAATAAGTGACCTCAAAAAAGTGCCTGAGTGGGGATTCGCAGCTTCACCTGTGATCTACAAAAACTTACTGTTGGTCGAAGCAGGCGCTACTTTTGCCTTTGATAAAATAAGCGGCGCCTTGATCTGGAAGAGTGATAGTTTTAAACCCGCTTATGGCAGTGGTCAGGTTTTTTCAGTAGCTGGAAAAGACTACCTCGCCACTCTGAAAACTGACGGTCTCGTCATTCTCAGTCTGACCGATGGCAAGACCCTCGCTTACGCGCGCTGGCGCACCAGCTTCCAAACCAACGCCACCACACCCTTGTCTCTTGGTGATGGCAAACTGTTCATCTCCACCGGTTATGATCGTGGTTGCGCCCTGTTCAGCTTCGACGGCAAAGACTTGCAGCAAGATTATGAAAACAAAAATATGTGCAACCACATGGGCAACTCTGTTCTGATCGATGGCTACCTCTACGGCTTCGACGGCACAGCCCATCGTGGACGTCCCGTCGAGTTCACTTGCATCGAAGCCGCTACGGGAAAAAAACAGTGGCAGCGTCAGGATCTCAAATACGGTAGCCTGATCGCCGTCGGCAAAGACCTGCTCATCCTAACTGAAACAGGCAAAGTTCTCTACGGCACAGCATCACCCAAGTCTTTCACCCCACGTAGTCAATTCGACGCCCTCCCTGGTCGCTGCTGGACCCCACCCGCTTATGCCAACGGTAAACTCTATGTTCGCAACGCTGCGGGGAAGTTGCGGGCGTTCTCTTTTGGTGGTGAGTAGTCTACCCGTGTGATTGGAAAGTAGGATGGGTGTCCTCACCCGTTCCCTTTTATTACTTCTATCACCGTGCGCTTAAACACAAAGAAGAGATGGAGCAACAAGTGCGTGAAGAAGACGTGCCAGAGGTGAGTGAATCCGGTTTCCGTTACCCCAGGCAAGGTCACGCAGTAAAGAGAGTGCCATATTCACAGATGGCATGGAAAATACCTCTACGGATTACAGCGAAAGTCAGATCTCCGCGATGATCAAGCACCAGCAAGACAAGTATAGTTGGGAGTTCTTATTTCTAGCAGCCAATCAAGATGCCATTGCCGCCGCGCGCAGGATGAATATTCGAGCAGGCAATGCCTCCAGCGTCCTGAACAGTCAGTTAGGCATGAACTCCTCCAGCGCAGCGATGTCGCGCAAGTTGAAGGCTATACGATTGATGGAATCAGGCATCAACAGCAAGGACCTGCGGTCATCCTTATCCGGCATGGTCTCTGAGGAAGAGACGAAGCAAAAAAGCAGTAGCGACAGCGATAGCAAGTAAGTTAGCTAAAAACTAAAGCAGCTGCCCGTGCCCTAATGAGGGCGGGCAGCTGTGCTTACACCTTATTCATCATGCGTTTTTGGGACCACTGCTGTAGATTTATTTGGCCGATGTAAAGGTATGGCTGCGCTCAATGAACGTGACCGTTTAGTCATGTTACATGCGCACTGAGTGTTTGCCTGCGACGGAAAAGCTCTTACTTTGTGCACAAGGTAAGGCATGACAAAAAAAACCACCATAACTCCAACGGCTACTATTTTTCCGAGATGGAATCCCGGAAATTTGAGTAAGCATGTTGAAACACGCAAAATAGAAAAAGCTAGCTGCTTTGAAGGGTTACTGGGAATCTCGGGGAGACGTCTGCTGGGAGGAGACTTACGCAAGCGATCTGAAGAAGTTTTCAGTAACGCGCTTTTAGAAGCGGAGTATGACAAAGAGAGTTTTTCAGGAGCTGGCCATCGTGGAGGTTATATAGAGTGTCGAGTTCAACATACTGATCATGAGTTGATGACAGCTATCACTAACTCTGATCGCTCAGAGTTCATTACTTGTTTCCATACACACTTTGATCCTGAAAGTTGCCAAGGTATACCAAAAACCGAAACAGAGCTTGGGCAGAGCCTACATAAAGTGGTGCATCGCCTCAGAGAAGATGTTCGTCGTAAAAAAATTCGTAATCTCACTTTCATCAAATCATGAGTGAAATTGAAACAGAGATCAAACAGTCTGAAGGTCTTTTAATAGCTCTTGCCGAAGGACTTCGTGAACATCATGGGCAATCGGAAGAATTTTGGCAGCAACTCGTTTCTTCTTGTTATGACTTTAAGCAAGATATTAAAATTCCAAGGCTAGATCTGGCCAACGAGTTTCTTTGTCTGTATTGTGAGCCCCTCCAGCTTGTAGCACGACTCAAGCTATCAAAAAACATCGACTACCCGACCTTTCGAAGCCACCCTGAAAACAACAATGTTCTGTCGATAGAGTCACTGGCGGACGCTTTGTTGAAAAACTCCTCATTAGTCAAACTCCTTGGAAAGCATCTCATGGATAAGGCTGTGATGCGCTTGTCTCCCAATGCTTTTTACAGATCTATCCCTAAATCCAAAAACCCAGATAGCTACACTCTGGCGGACTACCTTTATCACGAAACGGTTGAATCTGAAAAAGAGTTGCTGCTAGTAAAGCAGCTTATCGGTATGGAGGGCATAGAACCCAAGCTATTGAATCACACTAACATTGCCTCAAGACACCTACAGGAACTGATGTTAGCCCAGGCTGATACAGATGACCTCAAAGCACTGACGCAATGGTTTCGAAATTACCGCCGAGCAACTTTAAATTACTCTTGGCTTTCTTCTCAAGCAAACACAGACACTCCAGTTAATTACCTTCTCAAACTTATGAAAACCCGAACTCAATCCATCCTGCAATGGGGCTCGCACCCCTCTAATGACCCTGAATATTCAAATCTCAATATTGGCGATCTGGGCAACATCTGGGAATCCCTAGATGATTTGTTTTCGCAAATAGATTTTGATGACATTATTGAAGGTTTGAAGGACGGATTTTTGCCTATTGACATCAGAGGCAGAGGTGACATCAACATTATCCCTTCGGAAGACGGGAAATCCGTCTGCAAACCTGTATTACTGGCATTTTCTCGCACAAGTGGTAAACGAGGCAAATTCTCTTTTGATAAGGTGATGGATGAAGTGAAACAACACCTCATAGAATGTCAGGATCTCGTCAAACTGGTGATCGTTGTTAGTGACACTTGGGATTCCAAAAAATTTATGGCTGATCATTATGGGCAGCTCTCAGCATGGCGAAAAACAGATGATGTCCGCTTCCTTTTTCTCATGGTCGGCGCTCCTCGAAATCAAATCGCTCCTATCTCTGTAGATCTGACTTAATCTGTTAGCATAATAAGCGGTAAACAGAAAGGATGGCTGGATGGAA
>JAKISY010000141.1 GCA_021648365.1 Verrucomicrobiales bacterium | reverse complement strand
CAGAGAGGAAGAGAAGAGTCTCCTTAGAGGAGTAAAACACTGACCGGAGAGCCGTGTGCGGGAGATCCGCACGCACGGTTCGGAGGGAGGGGCGGCGCAAATCAATGCGTCGTTCCTACCCCTATCGCAATGGTTTTGCAAATGTGAAACAGCTTTTCAAGCTGTTCTCCCTCTTACAAAGCGATGCCAGGTCGCGCAATACTATTGCGTTCCACATCTCATCAATCTCATTCCTAAATTATTCGCTTCCTTTGCGCTTTTGGACGCTACGCTCGACCTTCCAGGTCGCCTGTCTCCATCCTGCGCAAGCTTGGATTTCGGCTGCGACTTGAGCGCAGTGTGCGTGAGAAGCTCTTCTCTTCCAGTCGAGTTTAAGTTTAAGTTTTGCTGCCTCTTCCTATTCGTCATGGTAATGGGGCTCACGCAGAGTCGCAGAGGTTTCAAGAAATGAAGAGGGCGTTACTCAATCACGCGAATAGGGAGGATTTGTGATTGGCGTATAAGGGCAGCTTGTGTTTAGTTCTGCATTCATCCAAGACCACTATGAAACGCAATGCTTTTTTAAAAACCCTCTCCGCGCTGGCTTTATCAACTCTGTTGGTGAATGGCAGCCCCACGAAGGCGGCTGAACCGCTTAAAATTCTTCTGATCGCCGGGGGCTGTTGTCACGATTATGCGGGTCAGCCGAAAGTATTAAAAGCGGGTATTGAGTCTCGCATCAACGCAGAGGTGACGATCGAATACAATCCGGACACCTCCACCAAGGCGACTTTTAAGACCTATGAGAAAGACAACTGGGCGGACAAGTATGATGTGATTCTACACGATGAATGTTCGGCGAGTGTGACCGACCCTGCTTACGTTAAGCGCATTCTGGATGCACACCGTAAGGGCACGCCTGCAGTTAATGTTCACTGTGCGATGCACAGTTATCGTTGGGGAAACTACAAAGAGCCAGTGAAGGCGGGGGCTGACAATGCGGGCTGGTATGAAATGCTCGGTATCCAATCCACCAGTCACGGCCCCCATGCGCCGATTGATATCAAATACGAGGACAAAGCGCATCCGATCAGCAAGGGGATGGCGGACTGGACGACGATCAATGAGGAGCTTTATAACAATGTGCAGGTTTTTGATACCGCGCATGTGCTGGCCAAAGGCACGCAGATGCAGAAGCCGCGCAAGAAAAAAGGTAAAAAAGCTAATCCTAATGCTAAGGCTAAAAAAGCGGAATCAGTGGTGGTATGGACCAATCAATACGGACCGAATAAGACTCGCATTTTCAGCACGACCATTGGGCATCATACCGAGACGGTAGCGGATGATAAATATCTGGATCTAGTGACTCGTGGCCTGTTGTGGGTGACCAAAAATATCAAAGACGATGGCACGCCGGCTGAGGGGTATGGGAAGTAGGAGGAATTAGGAATTGAGAATTAGGAGTGGATATGCCCGAAAATTCAGGCGGTGAATTTGTTTTTTAGACCGCCACTAAATTATTTCTCGCAGGTGTTCCTGTGTCTGTCTGCTATCCTTCACAGCGTAACTATACAAGTCTCAAAGACTCGGTGGAGCGTCCATCTGGAGGGGCAAGTTCCACCTTGCCTAGGTCCACACATGTGCAAGCGAAGGCACGACGGATCGGGTGGCTGCGGTACCAGTCCCGATCAATGACAAACTCCTGATACGCGGGGTAGATCAGCTATTTTGTTTGGGCGTGAATTGCAAATAATAACATGGTCAAATGCAGGACGGTTTGGTAAACTGTTTATAGGAAGGGGGTGACCTGAAGGTTTTGCTCGGATAAATGCTAACTTACTGGAATCATGACTATTGAAATGCTAACGGAATTTTTTGGGTGGATCACCATCATCAACATGGGATTGTTGATGTTTACTACCGTAATGATTCTTATATTGAAGGGGGTGGTGATCAAAATACATTCCAAAATGTTTGGTATCGTTGAACAAGATTTGAACCGCATGTATTTTGAATATCTAGGTCGGTTTAAAATTCTGGTGATCGTATTCAACCTGACCCCCTACATTGCGTTGAAAATTATCAGCTAGCGTTTTTCACGAATTTTTGGATTCCCATGAGTGCGAAGTTTGCACGTTCATGCATGCCATGGGAGGAATTAGGAACTGCTGATTAGGAACTGCTGATTTTCATATTCTACGACAAATTTCTCCGGTATTCTGACAAGCTAACTGTTCAAATGGTTTTAGATCCCAAGTTCGAATTTGCTATTCTTGAAGCTACTGGCGCTTCGAGTCTTACGCTGCAATCTGTTATTCAAGAGCTGTGGAGCGGTTATGGTCAGATTATCCGTGTTGCCCTAGTTGGCAGCGAGCGTAGCAGCGTTGTCATCAAACACGTCTCGATGCCGGTGGAAAAAAATCATCCTCGCGGCTGGGCCTCTGATCGTTCCCATCAGCGCAAAGTTTTTTCCTATCAGGTCGAAACCGAATGGTATCGGCACTGGAGCCAGCGTTGCGATCAAGCCTGTCGAATCCCTGACTTGCTTGCTTATAGCCACCATGATGACGCTGTGCTGTTGATTTTGGAGGATCTCGATGTTGCAGGGTATCCTATTCGATTGAATCGAGTGAACTCAAAACAAATGCTCATCTGCCTCAAGTGGCTGGCAGAGTTTCACGCTACTTTCATGGGATCGGAATCGAAGGGGCTGTGGGACACTGGCACCTATTGGCATCTAGCCACACGCCCCGAAGAACTTGAAGCGCTTGAGGACGAAGCTCTCAAATCTGCGGCAATTGCCATTGATGACAAACTTAGTCAGGCTGATTATCAAACCCTGGTGCACGGCGATGCCAAACTGGCTAACTTCTGTTTTTCAAACGACACCACTCAAGTCGCCGCGCTGGATTTTCAATACGTCGGACGCGGTTGTGGCATGAAAGATGTCGCCTATTTCATTGGCAGCTGCCTTGATGAAGAAGGCTGCGAAAGAAAAGAAGCCGAGCTGCTCGGTAGCTACTTTGCTTTTCTGAAAATAGCCTTAGAACAAAGGCAACCCGACCTCGATGCCGAAGCAGTGATACACGAATGGCGCGAACTTTTTCCCATCGCCTGGACCGATTTCCACCGTTTCCTCAAAGGCTGGTGCCCAGGGCATTGGAAGATCCACAGCTACAGCGAACGTCTGGCGCGCCAAGTGATCCACTCGTTAAAATGAAACTCTGGCACTGCGGGTTAGGAGGTCTAGTTGGAATACGCCAGACTTGCCTTCGAGCGGAAGTTTGGTATTGTTCTAATGAACACATCAAAGAATGGCTAATCAACTCATATTCTACAAAACACCGGACGGCGAGCAACGGATCGAAGTGGTGTATCAGGCCACGCAATTTCGAATTTGGGCTACGCAGATTTTGAAGGGAAGGGTTCAAAGGGGTTAAGCATTCATGGTGTGGATTTTTTTCTAAAGTTTAGCGTTAACTGTCAGAATTGATGCATTCCATGCTGGTTTTGCTTGCTTTCTGGTCGTGCATGTAGAGAATAAATCAACGTAACTATTAAGGTCACATCAAGGCAGGTGGAGCGCCTGTGCTACAATAGGCTTACTTGAAGCTGGTAGTAAAATTGTAGGGCGGCCGCTTCGGCTGCCATCAAAAGCCTTGTCGCACCTACCTGAATAGTTACAAATCAACGTTGTAATAAATTATATGCCAGCTAAGAAATCCGCCGCCAAGAAACCCGAGAAATCCTTCGAGGAATCCCTCTGGGACACCGCCACCAAGCTGCGCGGCAGTGTCGAGTCTTCGGAATACAAACACGTCGTGCTCTCGCTGATTTTCCTCAAGTTCGTCTCCGACAAGTTCGAGGAGCGCCGCGCCGAGCTGATTGCGGACGGGAAGGAGAAATACACCGACATGGTCGAGTTCTACACCATGCAGAATGTCTTCTACCTGTCGGAGACCTCCCGCTGATCCTACATCCAGCAGCATGCCAAGCAGGGCGACATCGCGATCAAGATCGACTCCGCCCTCACCGCGGTGGAGGCGAGTAATGCCTCGCTCAAGGGCGCCTTGCCGGACAACTACTTCTCCCGCCTCGGGCTGGATGGCAGCAAGCTCTCCGCGCTGATCGATGCGATCAACAATATCGACACCGTCGGGGACAAGGAGGAGGACACTGTCGGCCGGGTCTATGAATATTTTCTCGGCAAGTTCGCCGCTTCGGAGGGCAAGCTGGGGGGCGAGTTCTACACCCCGAAGTGCGTGGTCAATCTGATCGCTGAAATGATCGAGCCCTACAAAGGCAAGATCTACGACCCCTGCTGCGGCTCGGGCGGCATGTTTGTGCAGTCGATCAAGTTTGTGGAGAGTCACCACGGCAGCAAGAAGGATATCTCGGTTTATGGGCAAGAGTTCACCGCCACCACCTACAAGCTGGCGAAGATGAACCTCGCCGTGCGCGGGCTCTCCGCCAACCTCGGCGAAGTCCCCGCCGATACCTTTTTTAAGGATCAACACCCCGATCTGAAGGCGGACTACATCATGGCCAATCCGCCCTTCAATCTGAAGGATTGGCGCGGCCCCCGACGAGTTGGTTCATGACGGACGCTGGAACGGCTACGACACCCCGCCGACCGGCAATGCCAACTACGCCTGGATTCTGCACATGGTTTCCAAACTCTCCGAGCACGGCGTGGCGGGATTTGTGCTCGCCAACGGCTCGATGTCGACCAATACCAAGGGGGAGGGGGCGATTCGTCAGAAGATGGTCGAGAACGACCTCGTCGACTGCATGATTGCGCTGCCCGGCCAACTCTTCTACACCACCCAGATCCCCGTCTGCCTCTGGTTCCTGACCAAAAACAAAAAGGCCGACAGCGAACGCGGTTACCGCAAGCGCGAGGGAGAGACCCTCTTCATCGATGCTCGCAAGATCGGCTCCATGATCAGCCGCACCCAGAAGGAACTCTTAGCCGCCGACATCGCGGAAATCGGCAGAACCTACCACGCTTGGCGTTCTGGGAGCAATGGAGCTCCAGCTCCGTTGGGCGATTCGCAGAAGGACGCAGCAGGAGCTACGTCACTCCCAGGCTATCAGGACATCCCCGGCTACTGTCGGTCAGCAACAATTTCGGAGATTTCCAAACACGACTACGTGCTCACACCAGGTCGCTACGTCGGTGCCGCCCCCATCGAAGACGACGGCATCCCCTTCGAAACCAAGATGAGCGAGATGAGCCAGACGCTTTACGGGCAGATGGCAGAGTCGGCGAAACTAGATGAGGTAATTCGAAAAAACTTGGAGGGCTTGGGTTATGGAAAGTGACTATCTTCCCAGTCAGCGCACCATAGCCTATCGTGATTGGCTGTTGGGTCTGAAGAAGCTCTTTAAAAGCGTCCAGCTCAAATCCGCCGTCAAGGTAAACCAAGAGCTTCTCGGCTTCTATTGGGAGCTGGGGCAGGAAATCGTAGAAAAGCAGCAACAGGCCGATTGGGGAAGCGGGTTCCTCCCTCAGCTGAGCAAGGATCTCTGCGCTGAATTCCCAGAGATCAAAGGATTTTCGACGCGAAATCTGCAGTATGTCGTCCGCTGGTACCTCTTCTACTCAACGGACATTCCAATTGCGCAACAGCCTGTTGCGCAATTGCCCAAATCACCGGAAACTCCCTCGCAATCTACTGATAATGAGCGATTAACCAATTTGGCCACAGCCTCTGGCCAAATTGGGCAACAAGCTGTTGCCAGATTGCCTGGAGCCATGCTCGAGTCGATTACCTCCATCCCTTGGGGCCACAATATCGTCATTATTTCCAAGAGTTCCAGCCTTGATGAAGCACTCTACTACGTGCGCCAGACCCTCACGCATGGCTGGAGTCGCGCCGTCCTCGTTCACCAGATCGAGAGCGATCTTTTCACCCGCGAAGGTTCCGCCACTTCGAACTTCGCCACCACCCTGCCTCCGGCGCAGTCAGATCTTGCCCAGCAGACCCTCAAGGACCCCTACGTCTTTGATTTTCTCACCCTCACTAAGGATCACAATGAGCGGGACATCGAGAACCAGCTCACCGATCACATCTCCAAATTTCTCATCGAACTCGGAGCAGGCTTTGCTTACCTCGGCCGCCAAGTCCCCCTTCAGGTGAGTGATCGCGACTTCTTTCTTGATCTCCTTTTCTACCACACGCAGCTACATTGTTACGTTGTGATCGAACTCAAAACCGGAGACTTCGAGCCCGAGTTCGCGGGTAAACTTAATTTTTACCTCAAGGCGGTCGATGAAAGCCTCCGCACCCAGCGAGACGAGCCCACCATCGGCATCCTTCTCTGTAAGACCAAGAACAAGCTCATCGCGGAATATGCTCTGAGCGATATCAATAAACCTATTGGCGTCTCAGAATACCAACTCACCCAATCCCTGCCCGATTCACTCAAGCCTAGCCTCCCTTCCATCGAAGAATTGGAAGCCGAACTTCAACAGGACTTCGATGATGAGTGAAGAATTTAAGAGGAAAATAGACGTTACACATTTCAATGAACCATTCAGCATTCATCATTCAGCACTTATCACTCGCCGCAGGCGTTCTGGAGGGCTTGGGGTATGGGAAGTAATCAACAAAGCGAATCACCCGAGGAAAATGAACTCCTGATCGCTCAGGATGAAATTTCAGCTAATCTTATTGCCGACCTTTCTCGACTTATCAGTGAGACGCGCTCATCGATTGCGGTTGCTGTTGATTCCAGTTTGTCGCACCTCTATTGGCGGGTTGGAAATCGTATCCATAAGGACGCACTCCACCAAGAGAGAGCTGAATACGCCAAACGAATTTTGCACACGCTGTCTGCAAAATTGACCGCCGAGTATGGCCGAGGATGGAGTGAGCGAAATCTAGCCTACATGGTTCGATTTGCAGAAACATTTTCTGATCCTGAGATTTTGCACACACTGTGTGCAAAATTGAGTTGGTCACATTTTAAAAAGATCATCTACCTCGAAGACCCTCTTAAGCGCAGATTCTACGCCGAAATGTGCCGTGCTGAACAGTGGAGCACACGCACCCTGCAGAAAATGTTGGACGGCATGCTCTACGAGCGCACGGCACTTTCAAAAAAACCGGACGAACTCATTCAACAAGAATTACAGCAGCTCAGCTCCAAAGACCGGGTTTCGCCCGATCTCGTCTTCAAAGACCCCTATATTTTAGACTTTCTCGGGCTCAGCGACCACTACTATGAGAAAGACCTCGAAGACGCCATTCTACGCGAACTCGAGCAATTCCTGTTGGAACTGGGTGATGGTTTCGCCTTTTTGGCTCGGCAGAAGCGGATTCAACTCGATAATGTCGACTATTATATCGACCTCCTCTTCTACCATCGCGGCCTCAACCGCCTCGTGGCCATCGATTTGAAACTTGGCGACTTCAAACCCGAATACAAAGGGCAGATGGAGCTCTACCTGCGCTGGCTCAGTAAACACGAACGCCGCCCCCAAGAAGCCGAGCCCCTTGGGATCATTCTCTGTGCCGGTAAAAAACAAGAACTCGTCGAACTGCTTGAGCTCGGCCAATCCGGCATTCACGTCGCCGAATACCTCACCGAACTCCCCTCCCGTGAATTACTCCAACAGAAGTTGCACCACGCCCTACAGCAAGCCAAGCAGCGCAACATCACTCCAAGACAAGCACTTCCCGACAATGAAGATTCCAAATAGCATTCGCCGCAGTGAGCCCGTGGGCTCGAATGATGAGTTATGAATGATGAGTTATGAATTTAGGGAAAAAGCAATCGTCACAAATTTCATGAGTAATTCAGCATTCATAATTCAAAATTCGCCGTAGGCGCAGTAGTCGCTTGCGCTCGAGTTATGAAGTATGAATGATAAGGTATGAATTTAAGAGAAAAGCAATCGTCACAAACTTCATGAGCAATTCATCATTCATAATTCATCACTTATCACTCGCCGTAGGCGCATCGGAGGGCTTGGGTTATGGGAAGTGAGTGGACCTATACCCCATTAAATCAAGTTGCTAAGCTAACTGGCGGCTTTGCGTTTAAAAGCAAAGATTTCATCGGTGATGGGATTCCAGTAGCAAAAATAAAAAATGTCAGACACCGAGACATCGATTTATCTGATGTTGATTATGTCTCGGAAGAAACTGCTAAAGCATGTTCGAAGTTCTTGATTAAGCACGGGGATATTCTGATCTCAATGACAGGTTCAGGCATGAACGCACCAGCATCAATTGTTGGTAGAGTCGCTCGTCATACTGGTCAAAACAATGCGTTCCTAATCAATCAGCGAGTAGGCCGTTTTAGTGCTCTCCCAGGTAATGAACTAGATCTGCGTTATTTATATTATTACTTTAGCCAGAAAGACACCCAACTCGAATTAGTTTCAATTGCCACTGGCAGCGCGAATCAAGTTAACTTAAGTGCCACACAAATTGAATCCCTCGAAATCCCACTCCCGCCCCTCCCCGAGCAAAAGGCGATCGCTCACATCTTGGGCTCTTTGGATGACAAGATTGAGTTGAATCGGCGGATGAATGCGACGCTGGAAGGGATGGCGCAGGCGCTCTTCAAAAGCTGGTTTGTGGACTTTGATCCCGTCTTGGATAATGCGATCCGTGCGGGCAATGCGATACCGGAGGAATTTGCAGCTCGCGCAGAAGTTCGACGTTCCATACTGGATCAAAATCAAAAGGATGAATGCTCAGTGCTGAATGATGAATTAAGAAGCTCAAAAATTC
The DNA here is from genome assembly GCA_021648365.1 of Verrucomicrobiales bacterium. GTDB lineage: Bacteria > Verrucomicrobiota > Verrucomicrobiia > Verrucomicrobiales > DEV007 > JAADHD01. The sequence continues at coordinate 737 of JAKISY010000141.1, read as the reverse complement.
AGGATTTGCCACAGGCGAGCCATTCGTCATTCAAAACTCATCACTCAGCATTCCCGTCCAAGTTCACTTTGACGGACACCATGGGCTGGATCCCGGAGGGGTGGAAAATGGGAAAACTTAGCGATCTTCTCGAAGTGAAATATGGGAAGGATCACAAGAAACTGAATGAAGGAAGCATTCCTGTATACGGATCAGGAGGCTTAATGCGTCATGCTGACAAATCTCTTTATACCGGTGAATCAGTTCTCATTCCTAGAAAAGGAACGCTCAGTAACATCCTCTATTTGAACGAAGAGTTTTGGACAGTGGACACGATGTTCTACACCATTCCGAAGAGTAGATACGCGCCAAAATACTCGTTTTACCATTTGAAAGATCTCGACTTTGTTTCAATGAATGTCGGTTCGGCAGTCCCAAGCATGACAACAAAAGTTCTGAACGAACTTCCGATTGTCTTGCCCGACGAAATCTCACTCAAATATTTCGACAAAATACTAGCATCGTATTTCGATAAATCGGAGGCAAACAACAAGCAGTCTCAATCCCTTACAAAACTCCGCGACACGCTGCTTCCTAAACTTATCTCCGGCGAATTACGCGTTCCGCAAGCGGAACGAATGATAAAGGATGAATTTTCAACAGATCAAGCAAAGATGAATCGTGCCGAACACAGCCATTCAGCGATCATAACTCAGCATTCAGAACTCGCCGAAGGCGCACTCCGCGCCACCCTTCTC
>JAKISY010000023.1 GCA_021648365.1 Verrucomicrobiales bacterium | reverse complement strand
TGGCAAGACGGGCGAGGGATCTGCGATTGACTTTGGCAAATAGTATCATCAGTAGGCGTTTTGATATCTTGTCGAAACAAGAGGATGCAGCGATTTTGAGCGGTTCGGCTCATACTTACGATCTATATGATTTGGGTTTTGTTCGTTATGCGTCGATTGCTGCCGACTGCCAATCGCAGAACTGGAAAAAAGCTTTGGATACGGTGGAGCAGGAATTGCGTCGTGCTTTGCAGTTTGGGTTCACTGAACTTGAGCTGAAAGAAGCTAAAGCCAATGTGAAGGAGCGATATTCGCAGCAGGCTAAATCTATGGGGACGAGGAAGTCGCGTGTTTTGTCGAGTGCTATTGCTAGCAGGATTGGTAGTAGAGAGGTTTTTACTAGCCCTGCAGATGATCTGACTTGGGTGACGGCAGAATTGGAAGGGATCGACAGCAAGCAGTGCCAGGATTTGCTCAAGCAGGCTTGGGATGGAGGTAAGGAGACCTTGTTGATGGTCACGGGGAATCTGGAATTGGACAAGCCAGAAGAGCTTGTGCTAGCGGCTTATAAAGAGAGTCAGGCTGTGGCGGTGGAAGCTCCGGAAGTGATCGAGGAAAAAGCGTTCGCCTACGCAGAGTTGCCTGAACCAGGTGGAATCGCTGATAAAAAGGTGATCGAAGACCTAGAGATCACCCAGTTGGTTTTGGATAATGGTGTGCGGGTGAATTTGAAAGTGACGGATTTTGAAGATGAAACGATTCACGTAAAAGCCCGATTTGGTGGTGGACGTTTGGCGCAACCTAAAGACCAACCTGGTTTGGCGGTTTTCGCGAGTAGCATCTTTTCTGAAGGCGGCCTCGGGGCGCACGACATCGACCAGATTCGTCGTTTGTATGCGGGGGTGACGGCTTGGGTGAGTTTTGGGGTGGAGGATGATGCTTTTGCGATGAGTGGCAAAACGAACAGCGAGGATGTGCATCAGCAGCTTTTGTTGATGCGGGCGTATTTCACTGATCCGGGCTATCGCCCTGAAGCGGCGGTGGTTTTTCGTCGTGGATTGGATCAAATCTATCAACAGATCGATAGCACGCCACAGGGGATGATGCGCAGTAAGTTGGAGCAGTTTTTGCACGATGGAGATTCGCGTTTTGGTTTTCCGGCTAAAGAGGTGATGGAGAAATATACTGGTACGGATGTGCAGAAGTGGTTGGAGAAACCGTTGAGCAGTGAATACCTCGAGCTCACGGTGGTGGGTGATTTTGAGATGGGAAAAATGACTGAAGAAGTGTTAGCTACTTTTGGAAATTTACCTAAGCGAGATGGGGAAAAGCCTGCTTATGAAAAAGCGCGTGAGGTGGGTTTTCCTAAATCTGATCAGACGAAGGTGTTTACGCTGAAAACAGCGATACCCAAGGCGATGCCTTTGGTCTATTGGCCGACTGAGGATATTTGGGATATCAAGAGGACGCGACGTCTGAGTGTGTTGTCCCTGGTGTTGGACGACCGTTTACGGAAGAAGGTGCGCGAGGAATTGGGCGATGCTTATAGTCCCTTTGCGCATAATCTGCCGAGTGATGCGTTCAAGGGCTACGGTTATTTGTTTGCCTCGGTGACGGCTAAGCCTGAGCAGGCAGAGATGCTGGTCGGGGTGGTGAAGGAGATCGGTAAAGGTCTGGCTGAGGGTAGTGTGACTGAAGATGAGCTGGAGCGGGCAAAAAAACCGCAGATCAACCAGATCGAAGAGTATCGTCGCACCAATCGTTATTGGATGAACTCGGTGCTGCAGAGCAGTCAGGAGTTTCCGCAACGTTTGGATTGGTCGCGCAGTTTCATTTCGGATTATCAGGCGATCCAACTGGATGAGATCAATGAGCTGGCTAAGAAGTATCTGGGTGAAGATAGAAGCTTGTCGGTATTGGTTGAGCCAGAAGAGGCATCCGAAAAATCGGAGGATCCAAAAAAATAGCAAAAATGCGATGAGTTTTTCTTGCCAATACGGCAAGTCGGGGGAATATAAGGTTCCTATTCCGGAGAGGTGGCAGAGTGGTCGAATGCAGTAGTCTTGAAAACTACCGTGCCGCAAGGTACCGTGGGTTCGAATCCCACCCTCTCCGCCATTAAAATAAAAAGCCGATAAGAGCGCAGCGCGGCTTTTTATTATAATCATCGAGAGTTTGGATGAGAACCTTGGTTCGAGCCGTAGCGAGTCCGCGAGCGGAGACAGGCGGAATGGAATGAAGCCAATCCCACCCTCTCTATCAAGCGCTGAGCAATGCTACACTTATACCCGAGTGTGTGGCTAAGGCTGCCTGAGTGAGTCTCGAGCGTTTGTGGCAATGATGATAATCTATTAGTTTATTCTTGTGTTATACCAACGGGAACTTCATGATTATGTTATGGAAATCAAAAAATACAGGTGGGGAAGCTTTTTTTTGGTGCTGGCAGTATATATTATTCAAGAGGTCATTTTTGAGGGCGGGGTTTTGGCGCAAGAGGGTGGTGCGTGGTTTCATACAAAGGTATATGCGGTGCCACCGAACTTTTTAGGGAAAGCGGAACTTGGACAGGGTAAGCCAACGGCAAGGGAGGTTTTGGAATCAGCAGGCATTGAATTTAGCACGGGCACTTCAGCAGTTTATCAGTCTTCAGGTTCTCAGTTGATAGTTAGAAACAGGAAAGATCAATTAGATTTGGTGGAGGACTACATTGATTCTATTTCTGATAAAGTTGAGGAACAGAGGGTTGTCTTGGAGCTCAAGTTGTCAAAAAGTGGGGGGCGAATCGAACTTATCACAGCGCGCATGTTGGATTCGACTGGATTGCCTACGCAGGAGCGAGTGAAGAATGAACCCTCTGCGCTAGCTCTGCTCACATCTTCCTCATTGCCTATTCGAGGGCGAGAGGGAAATGAAGGCGACGACTTGCCGCAAGAATCAGGAAGAGGTGATTCGCCAAGAGCTAAAGAAAAGCTAAAAGATGATCAGATTGCTGGCGTTGAGGCCTCAGATGCTTTCGCCTTGAAGGGAGCGAAGTTGATGGCGCACGACAATTATAAGGGAGGGGTGGAGCAATATATAAAAGCACTGCGAGCTTTGCCTGTGCATCGGTTAACCGCGCCGCGAGAAAAAGCTTATTTGGAACAATTGCTCCGTTGTATACGCAGCCAATCCCACCCTCTCCGCCATTAAAATTCAAAGTGATACCAAAACGAGGGGAAACGGATTGCCCCGCCTTCGCGTAAAGCTATGGCGCGCCGAGCAATCCATTCTACGGACTGATGTTAATGCGTAAAGTTCTAATATTTTGCGGACGGCAGTTCAGAGTGGTGTCAGAATAAGGTCGCCCTAAGTCCGGTGTTCTGATATTTAAGGCGCCTGGGCATTCATTGTGAATGGAAAAGACCCTTTTGAGTAGAGAGGGGAGCATGGTGTGAAATGGATTGCGACGATTTACCTTTGATTTTCGATGTAAGGAGCCGCGCAAAAATAACTTACCCAACTCCACTTCGATTTTCGCCTGGCTTCTGCGTTGAAATTCGACTCATTTAGCCCACTAAACTCTGTCAAATTCCGCCTTGAATCCAAACGGAACTCTTTGCGGAGTTAATCAATTTATTTCTGCGCGACTCCTAAGCAGCAAGTGGGGATTACTTTTCATTTGAAGCCGAGTGGTCTAAGAAAAGCTGCGTCGAGCCGCGAGCACTCCATATAAGGGGGCGTGTTGGGTGGTTTTTTGGACAAGACAAGCGGACAAAAAAGTGGTAGGATGGTTTTATTGGCTTGTGGAGCTAAGTTTTTGTGGCAATTTTTCAGCCTCAGACAGGTGAATTTGAAGTTAATGGAGCATTTGATGCACGCGGAACAGAAAAAGGTTTTGTTTTCGGGAGGGCGATCGCTTTTGTCAGCGGTGGCTTTTTTGTTGTGTGGTGTTTTCTGTTGGTCGGGAGCCTTATCGAGTGTCGAGGCACAGCAGATTGATCCTTCTGACCTTTGGTACCGGGCTTTTGTTCTGATGAAGGAGGGGGAGGCGAAGGAGCGCGAACAGAAGGCTCTGGCGGCGTATAACAAATTTGTGGAGTCCAAGCGCATGTTTGATGCGGTGGCTCGTGAGCATCCGGATTTCCATCCGAGCATTGTTCGTTACCGGCGCAAGGAGTTGGGGGATAAGCTGCTGACCTTGAAGACGTTTTTAAGAAATGGTGGTGCTTCTTCTGGAGGAATGCCTGCTGCGGGTGGCGGAAACGGAAGTGGCGGGGGAGTGGTCACGGGGCAGGTGACTCCGTCTGCTACGAAGCCTGCCGGTTCTGCAAGTCCGCCTGCGGGTCAAAGCCAGGGGTTGCCTTCTTGGAATCCTGAGTTTTCTAATTTGCCGCCGACCAGCAATACTCCGCCGCGACCTAATGCAGTGGTTCGCCCTAATCAGTTGCCGGAGACGAGTGTGCCTCAGCCCACGGCTGGTGCTGGCGCTTCGCCTTTCACCGATGCTACTCGCCAGATCAAGCGTCAGTTTGAGCAGATGGAGGCTAAGATTCGCCAGATGGAGCAGCAGAATCAGAGTTTGAATCAGGCGGTTATCGAGCGGGAGAGTCGTTTGAAGAAGATGCAAGAGCAAGTGACCGAAGCGCAAAAGCGGGAGCAGGCTTTGGTGCTTCGTTTTCGTCAATTGCAGCAAAGTAAGGGGAAAGATAAAAACGCGGAGGCGCAGATCGTTTTGCTGAAAAAGGAACTTTCTAAGGCATTGGATACTCTGGAGGCGGCGAACAAGCAGAATCGCGAGATTTTGTCTGAGTTGCAGCGCACTCGTGAAGAGATGGTGCTCTTGCGCAAGGAGCGTGATGACTTGGAAATGGAACGCAGTCGGCTTGCTGAGATCATCGAGAATGGTGGAGACGGCCCTAAGGCGGTAGAGCGCTTGACGAAGATCAATGCTAAGCTTCGTCAAGATCTGAGCGATGCGCGACTGTATGCGGAGTCTTTGGCTAAATCAAATGGGGACAAGCAGATCGAGGTGGAGGTATTGAAGGAAAAAGTGGCGGAGATTGCTGAGCAACGCTTGGAGCTGCTAGAGGAGAATGAAAAGCATCAGTTGTTGATCGCTGATTTGCAGCAACGCTTGCAGCAGACGGCGAAGGGGGTGGTCGAGATGAGTGCGGGGGATTCGCAGGAAGCGTTGGAGGAAAATCGGTTGTTGCGCGGGGTGGTGCTGCGTCAGTTGAGGCGTCAGGCGCAGATTAAGCAGGCACGGGAGATGGTTCTGGAGCAGTTGGCAGAATTAGGAGTGGAGTCGGAGGTGTTGTTGGAGAGTTTGGATGCTATGTCGGTGACGCCAGGTTTGACAGAGGAGGAGAAAAAGCTATTCAAGCAGCCGGCCGTGGCGGATTTGATTCAAGGTATGGGGAATCCTCGCGTGGATGGTGCGATTATCGTAGAGGGTGGAAAAAAGAAGGGGGATGAGCAGTCGCCAGAGCTGGCTTTGCAGGATCTGAATGAGGAGCTTGAGCAATTACAGAAGGTGGGGCAGTTTGATTTTAGTCAGGGGCGCTACAAGGATGCGGAGCGTGCTTATCGGAAATTTCTCAGTTATCGTCCTAAGAGTGTAGAGGGGATTTGTAACTTGGCGACGGTGCAGTTGCAGCTCAAGGAATATGGCGAGGCCGAAAAATTGTTGAAAAAATCGCTGACTTTGAAAAAGGCTGATGGCAGGGCGTATTATTTGCTGGGGGTGGTTTATTTTGAGCAAGGCAAACTGGATGAGGCGCTCAAGCGCTTCGATGAGGGGCTGCAGATCAATCCCAAAAATGCTAAAGCGCATAATTGTGTGGGCGTGATTTCTAGCCAAAAAGGGTGGGTGGAACGAGCCGAAAAGGCATTCACTGAGGCGATCACGATCGCTCCAGATTACGCGGATGCGCATTTTAATCTATCGATTCTCTATACGACGGGGAAAAAGCCTGATCGCAAAAAAGGTGAAAAACACTACCGCAAAGCGGTCGAACTGGGATTGCCAAGAGATGCCAAGATCGAAGAGGTGCTCAATAGTTGAGGTCAGACTACACGACAATTTTTCGGAGAAAGAAAGGAACCGCAGATTACACCGATGATCGCAGATAAAAGAGTGTTAATATTAAAGAAAGAGAAATTGGTGCTGATTTCATGAAAGTTCTATGGTTTGTGATCTTAAAACATAAAAAATTTGTGCCATCTGTGGTTAGAAGTTTTTCTCTGTGTAGTGTAAGTTGAGGTAAAAGCGGTGTTTTTGGGGACTTTTAGTGGAGTTTCGTAGAAAGTGATTGAATCTACCCCTACTTCTCCCTACCTTCCAATCCCTTACGGAAAAGGTGAAATTTGAGCGACTGAGAAGTTTTCAAGTATTTGCTGTGATCGTATCGAGTTAGTAATTTTTATATATCTGCCATGTTAAGCCAAATCCGACATATTCAAAAGGGCGTTCTTATCGTCGTCTGTATCGTTATCATTATCGCCTTTGCATTTTTGTACAGCGACTATGATGCTAGTAGTGGTTCTGCCAATACAACCTTTGTGGTTTATGGTAAAGGCTATCGAGCTAAAGAGTCGCGAGTATTGAGTAATAGCTTTGATGTCGCCATCCAATTGGGGCTGTATGATTTTGTGCGGTCACTGTTTGGAGAGGGACGTCAAGATGAGGATCGCACGGATTACGTGTTGAATATGGTGATTTTGCGCGAAGAGGCGAAGCGACTGGGGGTGCAGCCTTCGGCGGAGGAGGTGAAAAAGGCGATTCCCAACTTGCCGATCTTTAAGATTCAGCGCTGGGCGGGTGAAGATTATATTCGCAATAACATCACCGGGCCTCTGGGGTTCACAGATGCGGATCTGTATCAGTTGGTGAAAGATTATTTGAGCTGGCAGCAGATCCACGAACTGCTAGCTGCGGGCATAGACCCAGTGCCTGATGAGATCGAGCGCATCTATACGCGCAAGTATCAGCGTATCAGCGGTGCGGTGATTACTTTTTCTAGAGCGGATGAGGAGAAAAAGGTGAAGGTTTCTGACGAGGAAATCGAAAAATACTACCAAGAGCATAAAGAGGATTTGCTGTCGCAAGAAAAACGCAGTGCCTCCTATACGCACTTTGCCTTGCCTGTGGCGAAACTGAAAGATAAAGCGACCAAGGAGGAGCAAGCTTTGTTTGCTGAGCAGAAACAAAAGGATGCCTTAGCTTTTAATAAAAAGGTAGCGGAGGTGTATGAGGAGATGGCAGCTGAGGGTGCGGATTTTGCGAAAGTGGCTGAGACGAATAAGCTCAAAGTCATCAAAACGGGTTCGATCACTTTGACGGATGTGCCAAAAGAGCTGGAAGGAAAAGCGGATGTATTGCGTGCGGTGTTCGGTGTGAATGAAGAGCAGGCTCTGAGCTCACCGATTTTGCAAGCGGATGGCAGTTACTACATTGTGCATTTGGATGAATTGAAGGCACCTGAGCCTTTGGCGTTGAAGGATGCGACTGAGGCGATTGTGAAAGTTCTGAAAACGCGCAAGAGTGGCGAACAGCTGCAGGCAGCTGCGGCTAAGGTGCAGGCGTCGATCAATGAGGCATTGGCTGCGGGAAAAACTTTTGCTGAAGCAGCTAAGGCGGCAGCGGTTAAGCCGGTGGAACTGAAGGCTTTTTCAATGGATGATCCACCGAAAGAAATCGAAAATGCTCGTTTGATTGTGGATACTGCGGTGAACCTGAAAGTTAAAAAATTGAGTAGCATCGTCAATACACCTACGGGAGCGATGTTGGTGTATGTGGATGGCAAGGTCATTTACAAGAGCAAAGAGGAGGAGTCGCGCAAGAACATGATCAAAGGACAGTTGAGCTATCAGGACTCACGGACTTTGTATCAAGCGTGGTTCCAAGAGAAGCGCAGCGCGGCTGAGCCAAAACGCTCAGGCCCAGTTTCCCGACCGCAGAGCTAGAACTGATTGGCTAAGGGTGGTCTTAGCTTTGTAGAAAAATAGTATTTACCTGTTGAGATCGTGCGTCAGATTCTTGTCACATCAGCGTTGCCTTATGCTAACGGGCATATTCATATCGGTCATCTGGTCGAGTACCTGCAAACGGACATCTGGGTGCGCTTCCAGAAGCTGAGAGGCAATCGCTGTATCTACATCTGTGCCGATGATACTCACGGTACGGCGATCAGTATCCGTGCGCAGAAGGAAGGACGCACGGAGGAGCAGGTCATAGCTGAAATGCAGCAAGATCATGTCAGGGACTTCACTGGCTTTGATATTGAGTTTGATCTCTACGGCAGCACCAACAGTCCTGAGAACCGAGAGCTGTGTGGCGAGATTTGGACCGCTCTGCGAGATGCCGACATGGTGGTGGAGAAAGAGATCGAGCAGTTGTTCGATCTTGATAAAGGGGCGTTTTTGGCGGATCGATTTGTGCGTGGTACTTGTCCTAAGTGCCAGTCGGAGAATCAGCCTGGGGATAATTGTGGCAATTGTGGGGCGACCTATTCTCCAGTGGAGTTGATCGACCCTGTGAGCACCTTGTCGGGCAGCACGCCTGAGGTGCGCAAAGCGACTCATTTGTTTGTGCAGATCGAGCAGATGCACGAATTTCTCGATCAATGGACGCAGTCGGGTACTTTGCCTTCTGAGAGCGCCAATTACCTCAAAAACTTTTTTCTTAACGAGCCGCTTCGGGACTGGGATATCTCGCGTCCTGCGCCGTATTTTGGCTTTGAGATCCCGGATAGTCCTGGCAACTATTGGTATGTGTGGTTTGACGCTCCGATCGGTTACATGGGAACCACTAAAAAATGGTGTGACTTGAATGATGAGGAATTTGATGATTGGTGGCGCAGTGAGACTACTGAGATCCATCATTTTATCGGCAAAGATATTCAATATTTCCATACTTTGTTTTGGCCGGCGATGTTGAAGACGGCAGGTTTCAGTTTGCCGGAAAAAGTGCATATCCACGGTTTCCTTCAGGTGGACGGCGAAAAGATGTCTAAGAGCCGTGGGACTTTCATTCAAGCATCGACTTACCTCAAACACCTTGATCCTGCTGCGCTGCGCTACTATTATGCTAGTAAATTGTCGAGCAAGGTGACGGATCTGGATCTGAATTTGGAAGAGTTCGCTACAAAAGTGAACTCAGATTTGGTGGGCAAGGTGGTGAACCTCGCGAGTCGCACTGCGCGGTTTATCAAAGATGTGGGCTTGGCTACGGAATACCCTGATGATGGCGGACTTTTTGAGGCGGGTGCAGCGCAGGGAGAGAAAATTGCCCAGGCTTATGAAGCTGGAGATTTCAACAAAGCGATGCGTTTGATCATGGAGTTGGCGGACAAGGCCAATCCATACGTTGAAGAAAATGCGCCTTGGGAACTGCGTAAAGATCCGGATAAAGCGGCTGAGTTGCAGGCGGTGTGCACCGTGGCATTGAACCTATTTTATCAGTTAGCGGTGTATCTGACGCCGGTGCTACCCCGTTTGGCGAAACAGGCGGGTGATTTGCTCAATGCTCCCATTTCATCTTGGGATGTGGCATACACTCCGCTGTTGGGCAATCAGCTCAATAAGTTTGAGCACATGATGCAGCGCATTGATCCCAAAAAGATCAACGCCATGATCGAGGATAGTCGGGAAGAGCAGGCGCAGGAAGAAGTCGCGCAGGTGGTGGTGCAACATTCGTATCAGGATGGTGATGAGGCTTTGCAGGCTGAACCGATTGCCGAGCAGATCACGATTGATGATTTTGCCAAGCTGGACTTGAGAGTGGCGCGTATCGTCGAGGCTAAAGAGGTGCCCGAGGCGCGTAAGTTGGTGCAATTGACCTTGAGCCTAGGGGGAGAGGAAACTCGTAATGTTTTTGCAGGCATCAAGAGCGCGTATGATGTGGAGTCTTTACAGGGGCGCTTGGTGGTGATGGTGGCGAATCTTGCGTCGAGGAAAATGAAATTTGGGGTTTCTGAAGGCATGGTGATAGCATCGGGACCAGGCGGAGAGGATATTCACCTGCTGTCTCCCGATGATGGGGCGGTGCCAGGTCAGCGAGTGCATTGATTTTTGTGCTGAGCGGGCGGTGAGATGGGTGAGAAATATCTTTACTTCAACCATCTGGCTTGTAATAATCACCATCCTGTGAGCTAGTTGATGATCACGGGGAATTAGAAAAAAATATTTAAAATTAGAATTTATGAAATCTGGATCTTTGTTATTACTTGCAGCTGTATTAGTGGTTGTGGTGCTTAATTTGTTGGCGACTCTTGGAGTTTTTGGTGGAGGCGATTCATCTTCGGATGCTGCCTTGTGGGAATATAAAGTGATGAGCCCTGCTGAGATGGATGCTGTTGGTTATAAGGCGGTAGCGGCGGATGAGGGCATCGAGGCTGACGAAGACGGCAAGATGACCTTGCCTAGAGAAAAGGTGGTGATCCAATCGATCATGCCTCGCACTTTGGTTGAAGTTCAAAAAGAAGGCTGGGAATTGTTGACCGTTCAAGCGACTCAAGGTGGAAATTTTTTCATCTTTCGTCGCCCTCAGCAGTAAGTTGTAGCCTCTAGGGCTATTCGATTATTTTGGGAAAAGGCGTAGCGGGGATCTGCTACGCCTTTGGGTTTATTGAGTTGCATTGTGTTTGTGTTAAAGAAAATGATATTTTATGCGTGGTGTAGTCATAAGGTTTTTCAAGTTTGATGCTTTGAATGCGATTCCGGAGGTTTACACCTTCGCGTATTTGATTTATGGAGCTTTGGTGATCATTACTTGGTTTTCCATTCGGTCTCAGGAAATGCGTTGGGTGGGAAAATTTATTTGGTTTGCCGTGGTGACGTTCATTCCCATTGCGGGGCCTGCGTTGTATAGTGTTTTTTGTTTGTATAAGGCGGATTATTCCTATCTGAGGCGCTTTGGAGTAGGGTGACTGTGGCTGGGGGCCTTCTTTGCAGATAGGTGTTCAGTTTAGTTATCAGTTTCTTTGACTCAGTAACTTATAAGTAGAATTTTTGTAGTGATTTTCACTCTTAAATGTAATCATGTATATAATTAATACCAATTTTAGATTTTGTATTTTGTGATTTTAGTTTGAGGCTACCGGCCTAACCTAATTTGCAAAGATAACTGGAAGCTCTCAAGCTATGGTTTTAAAGTCTTTATGTATCCACGTTTCCAGTCTTTTTGTCGATTGGAAGACTATTTTTTTTAGATGCATACTTGAAAGAGGAAGGGACTAGTGAAGCAGGTTAAGCCAAGTAAGCATTTTGGAGTGCAAGTGCCGGAGGGGGAAACTAGCTCAGGCGAAAACAAGATCGTTTGCGAGGCTAAATTCGGAGCCTTTTTTCATCTTTCATTCCTATTTGCCACCGCTTGCAAACAAGTTGTGGTGGTCAGGAGGGAAGAGGTCGTAAGAGCAATGGTTTGTATTAATTGTGGTCAGCTCTGGAGTGATAGGCCTTGGCAAAGGCTTCATGCGTTGCCGCGATTAACTGGTTTGAAGCGCTTACAGGCTCGGAGATGCTTGGTTTTCGTAGCGGGTGTGTTGCTGTTTACTGGAAGTGTGGTTCAGTCTGAAGACATCCTCGTACAGGCGAGCGAGAACAAAAATCCGGCAGAGGTTATAGCTGAGAAAAAAGACGCCACGCTATCTGCTGGATGGTGGGCGGGAAGAAGGAAACCTACTTATAGTGGAGATGGGCAAGGGTTTGCAAATGACGCTCGCCTGGGTTCGGTGGAGGAGGGGGGAAGTGCCGCTGCTTTGTCGCAAGATATTGAGGGAGAGGGGGAGGAGATGCCGCCGAATTGGGGCGGCAGATACGCTCCCGCTGAAGAGGATCTGCGGTATATTAGGGCGATTGGTTACTCAGAAAAAACGCAACAAGAGTTGCATGATGAGACGTATGTCGCCACTCAACCTGGGATAGAATTAAACTCTCTCTATAATGAGGGAGAATCGGTTAGATATGATTCCCTTTATCGGCCACGTAATAGTATATTGGGTAGGCATGATCTTTGGGTGGTTGATGGAGACCGGATTGATTTGACAGCAAGGGGGAATTTGAATTTACCTTTTGTCAGTAGCTTTGAACCAGGGCAGGCACACATCAAAGCAGGGCCACTCTACTTGGAATTTATCCACGTGGGAGTCGGGATATTGTATTCCGATTACAACGGGGTGCGAGAATTTCCAGAAGGTCAGGAAGACGGGTGGTTGAGTGTGGTCGAATTGGCTTTGCGGGGTTCTGCCAGGATCACTGATCAGTTCCATATATCCTTGGCGACGCGTATAGTTTATTTGCCTGGGGAAAACCGCTTCGGCTTGGCTTTGAATGATGGGGGTGGGCTGGGAACGTCTTTTCAACTCAATTGCGAATTTCAGCGAGATACCTGGAATTTTTTAATATACAACGATTTCCGAGGTTATACCTCGGCCTTTCTTCTCGGCTTGGGCGAGACAACGATTCAAAGAGCTGGGCGTTATACCTTTGGGCTTAGAGTGAGAGACAGGAGATCAAACAACTATTTTGATGACGAAGATATTTTTTTTGTGAATACTCTCGGGGCTGTTGCAGATACGCCATTTTTGTGGCAAAATTGGCGCCTTCGCCTACAGGCTGACCACTCGGATTACTGGAGAACATTGGATTTTGATTATCGTGGGCCTAGAGATCACTTGAGCGCCTGGATGGGGTATGAAGGGTCTGAAATTCCCTTTGCTCCATACGTCAGTTACGATGTGTCCAGTTTTGATCGTTTTAAATCGTTATATAATACTGCCTACATAGGAGGAAGAGGGCGCTTAACTCAAAATTTATGGTTTGATGGTCGTGCCGGTAAGTTGTGGACGACGAACCGTAACCGAAATAGAAACTCGCCTTTATGGCGGGCAGGTCTGATTCATGATATCAGTGAAAATACTCAACATTCTTTGTGGGGAGGGCAGACCTTTGCAATGAGTGATGTGACCAATGAGACAGCTTTGGCAGAATATATTCGTTATCAAATTAATCATCAGTTTTCTACTAGGCTTTGGGGGTATGCTTACGCCCAGTTTAGCAGGCAAGAAGACATAGCAGTAGGTTCTCCAGTAAACAATAGGGAAACATACGGAGCTCGTTTGGATTATCAGCTTTTTGATTATAGTCGCTTGAGCGGTACTTTTTTTCATCAAAAGCGAAGTCTGAATAATGCGAAAGGAATTGAGCGGAAACGGTGGCTGTATCGAATTCAATGGGAACAACAGGTCTATTTCCGGACTACTGCTCGTTTATATTATCAATTTGAAAATCAGGAAGGTGGCTCGAATTTTGATGAACGTGTGCTTTATTTATCGGCAAGACGTTATTTCTAAACTGGATAGGGATTGGGTGTTGGCATTTGGATAGCAAGATGATAACAGAAGTAAAAATTAAACGCGGTCTGCTTGTAGTGGTTGTTATCATTCTGGGATCTATCTGGGTGAGTGGTGATGCGGAAAGACCAAGACTAGATAAAACTTCCATGGAGACGGAGTTGGATTTGCCCGGAAGTTTTGTGCGATATTATGATTATGGCGAGCGAGTGAATGCATGGCGAGCTCGCTATGGTTTTGATCCACGAGAAAATCCTGATTTTGCATTTAATTCCCCAGAGGCTAGAGACCTGCGTAAGAGAGATGACCTACAGCGAAATACTGAGAGTAGACTCGCAAAATTAGTCAAAATGGATCTCGATGGAGATATGAATTATGATGGTACCATCGATAACTCAAATCCTGCAGATGGGGGATATTATGAAACCACTCCTCCAGGTTTGGTATTGGGTGTAGGGGAGATGACTAAATTGATTGTTCGCTTCCGTTTGATGAATAGGGGTAAGTGGAAGGGGCGCGTAGCAGCCGGCAGTACGGTGGTGGTGACTGCGGAGGTGGTAGGTATCAATCGAAAAATTCGGTCAGGGTTGTTTGTAGACTTTGAACAAGAAAAAAAAGAAACTGGACGGATTAGAGTGTGGAGGGATGAAGATAAAAAGAAATTAATTCTGGATTCGGGAGTAGAAGGTAAGAGGGTATTCGAATGGACTGAATACGATCACACTTATCAGGGGAATATGCCATGGGGGGTGCCAAGAATGGTGTATGTGGAAGGAGTATCTCCTTCGAAAACGTTTTCTGGTGATATTCGACTGTTGTTTACTGTGTCCTTCCGCGAAAATTATAGATGCTGTGATAGCGGCTTCACTCAATACGGGAAAAAAATTGAGAAAGGAAAACAGCGTGGATGGTCGAAAGGGCGAGACGAACTCGTCAAGTATCATGTTATACATGGCGACCAGTTAGATGAAGATGGACGAAATGTCGACGAGCCTTTAAGCGCAGGAAAAGAAAGCCTGAATATTGATCGCTATATCTATAGCAGGGGGTTTCGTGCAACTTACGATCATATGTTGTTCACGATTCGCCCGAAGCCTCATAGGAAGGAATTTATTAGTAATAATATTGAAAAAATCTGGCTGAAAGTGAATGGGAAGTCAGAGTGAAGAGTTTAGCCTTAACCTAAGCGGGACATTTTATGGGGTAAGTTAAAATTGGAATAAAAGGCGTTTCTATCAAATTAGTCCCAACTTATAGGTTCAAATCCCGCGCCGACACATTGAATTTCTTTTGTTTTTCCTTTATTTCCCCTTAATATTGTATATAAGTTTATAGTTTAAGTGACGATTGCTAGGCTTCTGTCTGAAGGGACTAGCTGAGTCACTGTGAAATTTTCAAACAAGGTGGATAAGAGGTATTTACACATATTTGTGATTATTATGCTAGGGGTGCTTGGAGCTTGTAAGAGCCGTGGTGACTTTGTGGGGGAAATCCCTCCACCGCTCTTACCAATATCCGAGGAGTTAAATGAGGATGCTATTAGCGAGGAATACGATTTGGTAGTGGGAGATCGTCTCCAAATTTTTGTCAAGGAAGACCCTAAATTTAACAAAATTTATCATGTCCGTGAGCATGGGGATATTATTATTCCTGAACTGGGAAGCATTTTAGTTGCGGGCTTGTCCGTAGAAGAAGCCGGGGCACGGGTTAAAGAAAGGCTTGAGGATGGATATTTGGTGACAGCTACCGTGATTGTGGATCGACTGATACATTGGTTTTGGATACCTGATAGAGGGCGCCATGCTTATGGAATTTTTACTGGTTACGGTGATAGGGGAAGAAGAGAAGGCGAAGCGAGAAGCAGTGTGTCTACTATGGGGATTGGCTCAAGAGCTGGTGAGGGTAGAATTAAGGTTTTTGTGACAGGTAAAGTGACCAGGCCGGGGGAGCAACAGCTTGAGATACCCACGGATCGCGCACTCGGCGTGTACGATGCAATTCTTAAATCAGGTGGGATAGAAAGGTTTGGAGACTCTAAAAAGGTACACGTTATGCGATTAAATAAGGACGGTAAGCGGGTCAAAATTGGAGTGAACCTTAAGCGGGTAATTACTGGCGAGGAGGCTGATGTGCCGATAGGTCATGGGGATATAATTGTGGTTCCTGAGAAGGTTTTTGGATTTTGAGGTTATGGAAGCTAGGGAAAATAAAACTTTTGACCCATCACTTTGGATAGCAAAGCTTCTTCAATATGAGAGCTATCTGCGATTGATGTGCTTGCTGTTTGTCGTGGGCTTGCTGGTGGGTTTGGCCTACTTTGTATATTCGCGTGCAATATACAGCTCTAAAGCGTTAGTGCAGATCCGGCTGTTCAGTCAAACGGCGGATGAAAAGGGCGCGTTGAGGCCTATGCCTGTTTGGAGGGTAAGGAGGTTGTTGCTGACGCAATTTAGAGCAAGGCATTTTCAGGCTGAAGTAGGTGCGAAGTTAGGCTTTGTTCGCGAAGGTACCAGTTGGGGTCAGATGAGGGATTATGCTTTTCCGTCAATTCGGGTAGGGGTCTTGGACGATGACTTTCTCGAAATATCGGTTTTATCCTATTTTCCAGAGGGGGTGCGCAAATATTCGAAAGGTCTGCTTGAATTGTATCTTGAGAAGGACAGGGTGGTGCGCGATCAATATCGAGTAGAAGCTGTGAAACGATATTCCAAAGAACTGGAAGATGTTCGAAAGAGGTTGGACGTCAAAATGACAGCAAAACTCGATTTTGAAGAGGACTATAAGTTAGCTGAAGCATATATTAATCTGGATAGTCTTAACGATATACCGGTAGCTATTGTGCAAACTAAAGATCGAATTGCGAAGATGGATCAGGTTCGGAAAGATTTTCTCAAAAATAAAGAGAGGCTGGATGTGCTGGGCAAGCTGTCTTTATTGACACGATTTGAACAGTTGGAACCCTTGATAGTTGGCAAGCTGATTCGGCGTAGTAGAGGCGATAAATCAGTGCCAATAAAACTACAGGAAAAATATTCATATAATTCCAATACTAATCTGGTAGTGCAGCCTGATATGGTGGATGGATTGTTCCCATGGCAGGGGCTTGAAAAGACAAAGCGCTTACTTGAAGAGAAGGTAAGTATGCAGAGAAATACTTTTGGGGAGGAGCATCCGATAATCAAGGATTTGCTATCTGAGATTGATGAGTTGGACGGTGCTCTTGAGACTGAGCTGCAAGTAAAGTTGAAAAGTTTTGATCTGGAGTACACTCAACTACAGGATAAGATTGCGTTGATGGAATCAAAATTACCTGAATACCACAAAATGACTCGCGAGTACGATGAGACTCGTTTGGATTATGCTTTATTGGATAACAGTGAGTTGGCCTGGGACAAGGCTCACGCAAGAATTTCTCAGCAAATTTCCGGATTAGAATTTGGGGAGAATCGTCGACCTGCAGAGCTAGAATTCAAAGGTTTTTCTGAGCTTCGGGACACCAATCCTATATCGCCAAATAAGAGGAAGCTGATAACAATGGGCTTGGTGTTGGGCTTTGCATTGGCTTTTGGGGTTCCCTTTGTGATTGAGCTATTCAACGATACTTCAGCTTCTCTTCAGCAGCTGGAAGAATCATTAGGTATGAGTGGTATTGGTGTGCTACCACTCGAGAGCAAGCAGGAGCTAGAAAACCTCACTCGAGCATCGACTTTGGATTCGACGACTCCCCATCATTTGTTGGAAGCTTTTCGGGTGATTCGAAGTAATGTGATATTACACCCAGGGCCGAGCGGGAAGACGCAGGTTGTGATGGTGACAAGCGCCTGCCCGAGTGAGGGTAAGACAACACACGCGGCTAATCTGGCCTGGGCCTTTTCTTCTATGGGGGAAAAAACGCTGCTGGTGGATTGTGAGCTGAGGCGAGGACGACTTCACCTCATTGCCAAGGTTGATAACAGTTTGGGGATGACAGCCTTGTTAACTGGTGAGATAAGTGAAACTGAGGCTGCTATCTCCATTGATGGCACGGAAAATTTGTGGATTATCCCGCGCGGCCCCGTGAGGCCAGGGGTGACCGAATTATTGTGCCAAGACCGTTTTCGGGAATTGATGGAAGGATGGAGAGAACGGTATGATCGTATCGTGATTGACACTCCTCCGGTTCTTGGTCTGAGCGAAACGGTGCCGCTGCAACGCCTGGCAGATGGCGTGATAATCGTGGTGAAGGCGGACAGCACGGCGCGTAGGGATCTGGTTCAGTCGGTTGATTTTTTACGCAAGGGGGGGGCGCATTTTTATGGTTTTATTCTCAACCAAGTTGATTTAGCGAAGCGCTCCAATCATTATAATTATTTTTATTACTCGGCTAATTATTATGGTGAATATAATCGCCTTGAAGGGGATGGCGTAAAGCTTCTGGATATGAAGAGTTGATGGGGCTTTTGCCCACTAAGAACACGAAGGGGTACGAAGCTTTTTTGGCTCATGATGGGACATAGAATACTTGCAATGCTGTAGCTTCGAACCCATGTAAGACTCCACGCAATACCATTACGTGCCACATTTTAATTTCTTACAACTGCACTATTTGAGGCTTTGCTTTTTACTCATAAAAATACCTTCATGCCTTTCACGAACTTCATGGTGGGTTTCTATTTTCATACGTGTTGATTCGTGGCTATTAGTGGTTCTCCTTTCTTATGCCTTCATCTTCTCCAATCAGAATTCTCCATTTAGTGGATTCCCTCGAGCCTGGGGGAATGGAGAACGGGATCGTTAATGTCTCAACGCGCCTTGATCCCGAGCAATACGATATTCATGTTTGCTGTCTGAGGAAAAGGGGAGGATTTGCCGAGCTTATGCCACATCCTGACCAAGTGATTTCGCTGGATAAGCCTTCCGGGTTTTCGATGGCTGCTGTAAAATCTTTAAAAAAACAAATCAGTGAAATCAAGCCACACATTCTGCACACTCACAATCTAGGGCCTCTGATTTATGGAGCTCTGGCCTCCAGTTTTGGTGGACGGGTAGCGCTGATTCATGGAGAACATGGACAGTTGGACAGGCATCACCTTACGAAAAAACGCCTGTGGCAGAGGAAGTTGTTATATCTGGCCTGCAAACGAGTTCACACCGTTTCAGAATCGTTGCGACTTGATTTGATTGCTAGAGGTTTCTCGGAAGGTAAAATCACTTCCGTGACCAACGGGGTAGACATAGATCGGTTTCAGCCGCCCGAAAATAAAAAATCTGCGCGTCGGTATCTAGGATTGCCGGTGAACGGTAAGCTACTTGGGATGGTAGGGCGTTTTTCGGAATTTAAAGGCCATATGTTATTGCTGGATTCTTTTGAGCAAATGTGTGAAATGGGTATAGACATTCATTTAGTATTGCTTGGATCCGGAGGCTCGGAGGAGGCGAAGGTTTTGTCGAGAGTGAATTCGAGTCCATTTAGTTACAGGATACACCCAGTCGGGCATCAGCCGCGACCGGAAGATTTTTATCAGGCGCTGGATCTTATGGTCTTCCCTTCCACCCATGAAGGTCTTTCTAATGCCGTTCTTGAATCAATGGCCTGTGGTGTTCCGGTGCTCGCTAGTGAGGCATGCGGTAATGACGAGGCGATCATAGATGGGGAAAATGGTTTTCTTGAAGTATTTGATTCTGTGGAAGGATTGTCGTCTGCTGTTAGACGGATTATTACTGATACTAGTGCGCTGGGTTCGGCAGGAAATAAAGCGCGGCTGCATATGATGGGTAGCTTTTCCATCGACTTCATGGTGCGCGGATATCGTCAATTATATCTCCTATAGAGGCATAGGGCTCTTATCGCATCTTACACCGTAGAGAGAATATAGTCCCAAGTTTCAAGTGTTATTTTTAACATCAAACCTGCCATAACCAAATCGAGCAAACCGACACGTGTCCACTTTTGCAAGTTATGTTTTTTTTCAAGTTTATTTGGCAATGAGATTTCTAAAATGTCTGATTTCCCCATTGCTGGATTACTAGTGTTATCCAAGAGCCCTTGGTTACGAGTCTTTTTTGAGAAGTCATCCTCTTCTTTTTGTCGTTGTTTCAAGTGTAGTCGGTGAACGGCGCCACAGCAGGCGGCAAGCAGAAAATATTCGGTATGATAAGACCGGTCAATCATCCATCCTGACATAACATAGGTTGCAAAAATGAGGAATAGCATTCGCCGTGCACGTTCCAATGCCAAGTTGTTTGTTTTTAATGATATCAGTATTCGAAAAGCGATCCAGAGGATCAGGAGAAAGAGAAGCAGTCCAGGATACCCTAAGTCTGCACCTAGGCGTATATACGTGCTGTGAGTAGCTTTTGGGATTAATAAGTCTTCCCATTCAATATAAGCTTTAAATACTTTGTAACCTACACCGTAGTTATGGTTCAGGGAGACGGTCCGGGCAACTTCCCAAGCCATCATTCGTCCCATTATTGCTTCGTCGGAACTCATTCTATTCATTTCGCTCATCCGTGGTAACAGCGCCATCACAGCTCCTCCTCCCGCAAGGGCTGCGCTTAGAATGAGAATTTGTATGAATTTCGAGCGACCAAACATCAGGGTCAGAACAATGGCTCCTCCTCCGACGAGAAAGGATCCTTTGGATTGAGTATGCCAGGCAGCATAGCCTGCAAGAAAAATTAACGGAACAGCGTAGAGTCGATTTTTAAAAGGTGATTTCCAGAACATATAGAAGTAGACGAGTGGGATTGCCACCACCACGCTATGCCCCAGAGCATTAGGGTTATTATGCGTCCACGTCCCGAGGCATAGACGACCTTTGAAGAATTCTATTCTATCAGTTGCATTGGTAAAGTCCAAGCCGTAGAGCGCGGCCACAGCAAGACCAGCAACGGCAAGAAGCATGGCCATCCACCATTTCATATAGCGTAATAGTTTTTCCTCACTGTCTAAAGCCATTAAAGTCATCCAATAAAATGCCAGCATAGGGGCAAGTAGCTTGAACGTGCCAACACTATCTGAGGCTGTAAAAATACAGTAAGCGGCATAGAACGAAACTGCCCAGTCCATAGGGGTGCTTATGAAGTCCTTTAATCCATATTTCTGTTTTCGATTGAGTAATGCCAACAGACCTAATATTACTATAGGTTTGACTATTTTAACGCCACTTAATCCCGATACCCAGTCCTGAGGTCGGATGTAGTATACGACGAGAAATAAAGTGACGAAAAAAAAATCCATGCCAGCAGGGACGGCACGTATGAGAGATTTGTCGGTATTGTAATCTGCGCTAATTTTGCTAGGTTTTGCTAAGTTTATCCAAAAATTCAGTCAATTGTCCGCCACGACTTTTTGAAGTTCCTCCACGGAGAATAGTTTTCACAGTATCGAGCAGGATGAACAAATCGAGCACCACGCTCATGTGTTTCATGTAATAAAGGTCGTATTCTAGTTTGCGTGCAGCATCATCCACCGAAGCCCCGTAAGGGTAGTTGACCTGTGCCCACCCTGTTAGCCCTGGCTGTATAAGTAGTCGTTCGTTGTAAAAAGGGATCTCTTGGGCTAGTTGTTCGACAAATTCGGGTCGTTCTGGTCGAGGCCCAACAAAGGACATTTCCCCTGTTAAGATACACCATAACTGAGGGATTTCGTCGATACGAGTAAGTCGTAAAAATTTCCCTACTTTAGTAATTCTCTCATCGTTTTCGCTAGACCATTGCGCCCCGGATTTTTCGGCATCTGTTTTCATGGTGCGTAGCTTAGTTACTTTGAAATCGCGACTGAATCGGCCACTGCGGATTTGAGAATAAAAAATTGGGCCTTTAGAACCGAGACGGACACTGATCATGCCAAGGATGAGAAAGGGGGCCAGCACTATAAGAAAAAAAATAGCAGTGATGACATCAAAGATTCTTTTGAACTTACGAATGTAAGCCCAGTCGGGCTGGCTTGAAGCCGAGAGTAACCAAGAGGAATCTACTAGGGACAAGGGAACGGCTTGATATAGTTCTTCACAAAGAGTGGTCAGGTTAGTAACGGAAGTGCCAGAATAGCGCAAGCTGCGAATAGGAGTGGCGATGGTATCGTCGCGGAGGTTGGAAGATGTCGCCAATATGCAGTCGATGTGGTGAATTTTGACAAGTTGTTTTAAATCACTGATGTCACCCAAGGCGGTCTGAGTTGCGGGAAGCTGGAAGTTATGGGTCGTTACAATGCCAGATAAGATGTAATGATTTTGATTCATTTGTAAAAATCGATCACTATCAGATAAATCTTTCTGGCAGCCTGCGATCAGTAGGAGCTTTTCCTGAAAGGCGGAACTCTGAAGGCGTAGGTAGTGATGATGTAAGAGTAATAAAACTGTGGCACTGGGTAACGCTAGAATAAGAACGCCTCTGCCGATGCGAGCAGAAAAATCTATCGATCCATAGCTCAAGGTTACTATGGTGGAGACTAGGACAGCAGCTATGACTAACAGATATCGACGGCTGAGGTTTGAACAAGGTCTATGCCTAGAATAGAGGCTGAATAGGTAACAGACACTGGATAGGGTAAGGCTTCCTGCAAGAATCCCAGGAGCATAGCGTAGTAGCGCTGTCAGAATGGTAGTTGAGGAGTCATCTCCAGAAAAGCGGACGATGGTTGCTGTGATAAAAGCAGCTAGCCAGATATAACCATCGAGCGCAAAGTGGCTCCACACATGCGACCAATGTTTTTTGCTTGGAGTGTTGAAGGGCATTTAGAAGAAGAGGTCAGAGAAACAAGGAAATGATCAATGCTAAATTTAAAGGGTGAAATGCCATTATAGACGTGGGTAGGGGGTTTTGAAATGCAAACTATGGGATAATGTAGAACGCTATGCATTTGCATTGCTACTGTGGGACGAAGGTTAGGATCTGTGCATAAAATCCGTACGCAGATCATTGTCTCCTACAGCGAAATTGATCATTGGGCGTTTGATTTCAGTGATGGGTAGCGAAGAACTGAACTGAACACAGGGGACAGCTGAGTTGGTGCGAAAGCCGATTTGGTTCAAATGATCTGTTATTTCAGGCACTGAGCTGCAAAGGAATGAAGGTCTCTTTCCCGAGACTTGGGCGAGGGCAAGGAGTTCTGCTTTTACCAGCTCAAGGGGATTTGATCCATCTGCGTGGGCGATATAGACCTGATTAGGCGTATCATGTAATACGACGAAACCTCGATATTCGCCTGAACATTTGATCGAAAAAATTCGGTAACTGAACAGATTCCAGTTTGTGGAAAAACGCCAGTTGAGATAGTCGAGGTCAGGGGCTACCCGGAAATCGAAAGAGCTTTCGAATTCCAGCATGTCAGGATGAAAGCTCTTTTCTTCTGTCACGGACACATTAATATGCGGTAGAAAATCATTTCTCTCCACAATTTTTTGGAGGGGAGGTTTGCGAAGCAAGCGTTTGATTGCCGTTTTCAGGAAGTGAGTAAAACTTGATTGCCTGGGGTTCCTATAAGCTGGCGCATTGTAAGACAATGATTGTATTCCCTCGAGTTGCTTCCAGCGCTGTGCAGCGGTAAGTTTTTGTGTATCTTTACTGCAATTGTAAACCATCGAGTAGGGCTGATTGCGAACCCATTTCATGAAGAGTAGGCCACCGCAGCCTTCTTCCAAGGTATGGAAATTATTTCCGAACCCAATTGATATGGCTTTGCCGTTGAGAAGGAAGGGAATGCTCTCAAACCCTATAGTTCCTACTATCGAATGACTATCATCACCAATAGCCAGATGTAATTGGCACCAAGAATTATCGTGGTAATAGTGATTGATGAGTTTTTCAATTGCCAAGGCATGACCTCGGTTCATTTTTTCCACGACTACGCAAAGATCGGAAAAACGTTCAGGGCTATAGCGGACAATCTTCATAGTTTCTAACAGGGTGCTAGAGTCGTCCACCAGTTAATGATATGACTTGGCCAGAGAGAAAGCTGCTTTCTTGGTTTAGAAGAAATTGGACGGTGTGGGAAATGTCTTCAGTGGAGCAGAGTCGTCCTAGTGGAATGCCGGCGGTTTCGCGTTTGATGCTTCGGGAATCCATTTGGCTGTTCATTCCGCAAGCGACGACAGAAGGAGCTAGAGCATTGACCGTGATGTTTCTCTGCGCCAGTTCCGGTGCGAGCAAACGGGTTGTTGATTCTAGGATATCTTTGCCGAGGGAATAGGCGCTTATAGTGATATTGGGATGCTGACGGCCGAAGGTCGAACCCAAAAAGACAAGCCGCCCCCCTGTTTTTATGTTGGTATGCTTGAAAAGCATACGCGCGAGCTCAATTGCCTGCAAGGATCCAAATTCAATTTGTTGAGCGATCGATTCACGAGCACTGTCGAGCAAACCTCCATGAGGTGCTCCTGGCCAGGCGCAATGTATGATTCCAAATAAAGGGTTATCGTCGAGGATTGTTTTAAGTCTGAATTCCAGTTCGTCAAATAGCAGAATTGACTTGAGGGGAACTAGGTTTGGGAGTTCGAGTAAGTGATCTGACAGGGGGCTGCTATGGTGATGGGCGATGACTCTGTAATCGCTGGAGAGAGCGGTGGCGATCGATTCTCCCAGTCCGCCTGAGGCTCCTGTAACAAGAACATAAGGGAGGGGGAAGCCGTTGGTTGGAGTATCTTGTTGCTTTGAATGGAGTGAATTGTTTCGTGGCGAAGGCTCAATTGTAGAGGTCTGATTTTCGCGCATTGTGAATGAAAGGGTGATTTCAGAGACAGGGTTTTTCGAGGGCAATTTCAAAATTTCGACTCTTAACTGACCGCTGAGATTGTCAATGTTCCAAGCTGTGATTTCACCACGGACCATAACTTCCGAAGGGATAGGCAGTGGGTTGAAAAATCGGGAGTGGACGCCGCCGAGTAAAACTTGACGACCTGGCAAATGCATTCCGATCAATGCGGAAGCCAGACCTATTTGGAAGGCACCATGCACAATCGTTCCACCAAAATTAGTGGATTTGGCGTAGTCGAGATCTATGTGTAAGGGATTAAAATCCCCTGATACGTTCGCAAATTGGTCTACATCCTCCTGGCAAATGTTTCTGGTGAACTCGGCAGTCAGTCCAATACGAAGGTCCTCGATTTTAAAATTGGCGGATTCAGGTCTGCTCATTGTCGTCTCGTAGTATTTCGTCGATCAATTCGAACGACACAAAATCTTGTAAATCATCATCAGCGACCTGCAATTGATATTCTTCTTCGATCACGGAGATGAGCATCACTGTCGCTAGAGAATCCCATTTTGCGAGTGAGGCCATTGAAGCTTGAGCAATTTCGCCATCCGTTAAATCTGGGAAAACAGTGCGGAAACAGGTGATAAGTCGTTCGTTGTGTTCAGGCATCATGGATATACTGTAGAGAGTGGTACAGAGGTGGGCAATAGTCAAAAAATGTCTTTTTCTCCAAGGTGATTTTTCCGGAAAGCGGTTGCTGGCTGAAGCTGGCGATCAGACGTGCGATAGGTTCATTACGGTCAGTTTTTTTGTAATGCAGTTGGACGGTTTCGAATTGAAGTTGATCAAATAGAATTTGAAGGCATAGGTGCTCGATACGCCGAGAAAAAGCACGACAGCTCAGTATCCAACTCGTAACGTCCAAGGTCGAACCGTTGCGAGTTCCGATGAGCACTGCAATTTTTCCCAGTTTCCCGAACTTGTCTTCGTATTCAACTGTTAGCATCACAGTGCTTTCATCATTTTGCAGATTGAGCCATTCTTTGGGGACTAGGCGATTGCCATTGAGATTGAATTGATTGGTCTTGTTGATCAATTCGAAAGCGCGTGGATCATCCCGGGTTGAAACTTCGATGCATACCTTGGAATTCAGTTGGCGAAGAAATTCGGCGGGATCGGCTTGATGCGAGCCTAGCTCTTCGGATGCAAGCGCCTGTTGTCGAATGCTTGTCGAGCGCAGGCGATCTTCTTTTGAGATTTCATCTTTGGTGAAAAGGTCGCCGAGCTCCCTCACTAGCTCCAGAACTCCGAGGTCGTCTTTGGTAGGAAATTGTCGAGTGAGAATTTGCGGGTGAACCGATTGCACTTCGGCTAGCTCTGCAGCGGAATCGTCGATGAACAAAACGCTGTCTGCTGCAATATTCCAGATTTTGAGTATTTTACTTATGGATTCTGATTTTTCGCCCCAGTGAATTTCCTGAGGAAAAAATAATTTTGCATCAACCCGCAGGTCGGTTCGCGAAAGGCCGCTTTGAGCGATAGCTGAATCGTTTTTACTTGCGATTGCCAGCAATACCCCTTGTTCAGCAAGTGCTTGCAGTTTTTGCTGATAAACGGCGTGCATGAGGGAGTGGTTGTCGAGGTTCCAATTAATTTTATCCACTCCAGAATCTCCGATGATTCCTCTCCATAGGGAATCGTCCAAATCAGTGATCAGTCCCTTGAGCGGCGGGGTGCTTGGGAATGCCAAATCAACCAGTTGCCCGGTGAGTGTCGAAAGGAACTCGATAGAATAAGGAGAACCAAAGCGGATGTCGTTTTTCAGATCGTAGGCCGAAGTGGAGGAGGACAGGCTTTCTTTTGCCAGGATGGATACGCCCTGTATGACTAGCAGTTTCTGGCAGGTATCAAGAACTAGGCATTCCAGGTCGGTGCGAAAGGGGTCTTGACGAATTTTGGCAGAGGGTAGTAGGGAAGGGGTGGGCAGTTGTGGGAGACTGACATATACCGGAGCATGACTAGCGGCAGAACTAAGCTTGTCCACCAATAGCTCAAGCCGGAGGCAGGCAGTCTGAAGAATATCACCTACTAAGCTGGCTCTCCAGTCTGCCTGGCGAATGCCGAGGCGAGGGTCAAGGTCCTGCCACTCCACGATCAGGAAAATTGCCTCGCAGTCTTTGTTTATCTGGTCAAGGGCACCGATAGCGTCTCCATAAGTGGGCGGTTGGATCTCCGCGATGCGATCAGTGATGCGGTTATGCAGATGAGCCGCCAGAAATTGTTCCAACTGGAGAGAGGTGAAGCCGCAACAAAGGGCGGTGTGCAAAGGGTCATGCCCTTCCCGTGATTGGGCACTTTGATTGATTTTCAGGGCATCGGTCAGTTTCATAATGCTTTTTCAACGACCCCGCAGTGATCGGAATCTAGGTAGAATACCGCTGATTTCCAGTAGTGTCCAATCTATCGATTCACGATCAGACACTCCTATGCGCATCAGGGTGAAGGGATCGCAGCCTTCTTTGTTTCGTCCGGTGACCGTGGTGAGTGCGCAACGAAAGCCAGCTTCTTGAAGCAGTTGCCCGGTCAACTCGGTGAAATCTCCAGTTTGGCCGTTAGGGTAACAGAATAGGTCGCAGGGTTTTCCGGTTAGTTTGGCAACCTTGTGCTGGCTAATTTGGATTTCTTCACGAATACTTGTTTCGTCACAACGTCCCAGAATACGGTGGCTATGGGTATGCGCTCCAAAATCGACTAAACCACTTTTGGACATTTTGGAAATCTGGGAGGAGGACAAAGGCCGGTATATTGCTGGGACGGATTGAGTGGAATCAGCTAGACGGGTATCGAGGGATTCTTCAATTTCAGTGCATCGCAGCTCCTGACCTTGCTGGGGTAGACGTTTGAATTTTTTTTTGATGGCTGTGAGTGCCGCGATCCGGTTGGCATCTGATTTCAACGGGAAATGCTCTCTGGCAAATTCAACCTCCTTCTTTTGGGTGTTTTTGAAAGCAAACTCGAGTCGATTGGTCCAGAGTTGTTTTCCTTCTGTTACAAACTGCGTGGCGAGAAAAATTGTCGCGGGGGCTTGGTGTTGTTGAAGGATAGGAAATGCGATTTTGTAGTTCGATTCGTAGCCGTCATCGAAGGTCAAGATGACGCTGGATTTTGGAATAGGTATGCCCTGTTCTAGATGCTCGATAAAACCTTTCAAAGAAATGAAATCTGCAATTTTACTAAGTTTTGACAAGAGGGTGTTGAGGGAAGAATTGAGTAAGTGTTTACCGTCGTTGTTTTCGATTCCCTGATTGGGGGTATTTCGAAACCCATGGAACATCAGGATGAGAGTTCCTGATCCACGTTGAGCTGCCCGTAGAATCGTGGGTCTTGCAAGAAGGCTGAGAGCTGTAGATTTTAAAAAAACCTTGGGCATGGGGAAGGAGTTAGGAGGTAGAATTTAAGGGTTACGCTTTCCAGACTTGATTGGGTTCTGTGTCAATAGTAGCCATGGCGTTTCGAGTGTCGATGATACAGTCTGACCATGAAGCGAGTTTATCATAGTCGATAGAGCTGTGAGCAGTAGCGATGATCACCGCATCAAAAGTGGTGAGGGTTTCACGGTTCCAAGAAACGGATTCGATTTGAGCCCAATGACTTTGGTGACGGCCAGGGCGGATTGTAGGAATGTGGGGATCGTAGTAACTGATCTGCGCATCCCACTCTCTGAGTAGGTCCATCAAAATGTAGCTGGCAGATTCCCGGTCGTCATCAACGTCAGGTTTGTAGGCAAGGCCGAGAATAAGAACTTTACTGTTTTTGAGAGCTTTACCGTGGTGATTGAGCGCTTTGGCAACTTGTTTGATCACATAAGCAGGCATCGCGGTATTGATTTCACCTGCCAGTTCAATAAATCGGGTAGGCTGATCAACTTCGCGAGCTTTCCAAGCAAGATAAAAAGGGTCGATGGGAATACAATGCCCACCTAAACCAGGGCCAGGGTAGAAGGGCATGAAGCCAAAAGGTTTAGTTTTGGCTGCTTCGATGACTTCCCAGATATCGATATCGAGCTTGGTATATACTTGTTTCAGCTCGTTGACCAAAGCAATGTTGACACTGCGAAAAATGTTTTCGAGTAATTTGGTGGCTTCTGCAACTCTGCAGGAAGAGACGGGAATGACTTCTTTTACCACGTGAGCATAGAGGGCGCAGGCTCGATCGAGGCAGGCGGGGGTAAGGGCGCCGACAACTTTTGGGATGGAGGATAGATGGTTCTCCAAGTTGCCTGGGTCTTCACGTTCGGGAGAAAAGGCTAGATGGAAATCTGAGCCTGCCGTTAGTGCTGATCCCTTTTCGAGAGTATTGCGCAGTTCGTTTTCTGTGGTGCCGGGATAGGTGGTGGACTCCAAAACAAGCAGCGTTCCTTTTTGCAAGTGTGGAGCTAGGGATTGGGCAGTGTTGAGGACATAAGAAAGATCGGGCTCGCGATTTTTATTCAGTGGAGTGGGCAAACATAAAATGACGCTGTCGCAGTCGGAGATGCGGGCTGGATCGGTATCGACATCAAATTGTTCGCTTTGGAGAAGATCGGGAAGGTCGGTGGCGTCAAGGTGTTGGATGTAATTTTCTCCACATTTTAGAGATTCAACCTTGGAGTCATCGATATCGATACCGATGGTTTTGATTCCTGAGCGGGCGAATTGCAAGGCGAGCGGGAGCCCGACGTATCCGAGTCCGATGATGGCAACAGTGGGCATAAGGAGAGATTTGGTATTTAAAAAATGATTAAAGAGAACTTGGTGGAATACTATAAGCGAGAGTCTGTGGTTTTGAAATACGAACTATTGATAAGTGGAACGTAATTTGGCATTGCGTGGGTGGAGCATGTGGGACGTAATGGCATTGCTTGGGTCTTGGGGGGAACACAGCCGTATCCCGCGTCCGCGGGAGGAGACAGCCGGAGAAAATTCCCCGAAGGCAAATTGCCCCGCCTTCGCCCCAAGGGCTACGGCGCGCAAGCAATCCATGCCACAGTGTGGGGAGGCGTTTTGGGTGGATGTGGGACGCAATGGTATTGCGTGGGTCACCCTAATATCAACTCACGATAGCGATCAGCTGATTTTTGCCAGGTGAATTGTTTGCCGTAGTTTTCGATCTTTTGTCGCTGAGAGGGGTTCTCCAAATGCTTTCGAATAGCATTCACATACTCAGTGAGGCTGGTGGGGGTGTTGGGTGGGATTAGGCTGCCGTATTCATCCAAGTTTAGGACTTCGCCAATGCCACCCACATTTGTGGATACAACTGGCAGACCGCAGGCTAGGGATTCGAGGATGACGTTGGGCAATCCTTCGTAGTGGCTGCACAAGCAGAACAGGTCGGCAGCATTCATGTAGTCTGCGACCTCAGTTGAATTGCGAGCCCCTGTGAATGTCACAACTTGCTGTAATCCGAGAGAAGCTGTTTTTTGTTCAAGGGCTTCCCGCATCGATCCTTTGCCTATCATGACAAGGTGAGCATTTGGATGTGATGTGGACCGCAGAGAGGCGAAAGCCTCGAGCAAGAAAAGCGGATTTTTTACCGGCAAAAAATTACCAACAAACAGTAAGATAGGCGTTTTTTTCGGCAGCTTGAGTTTTTGCCTCACCTCGGATTTTTCATTTTTTTGGGCATGAAAAATTTGAGGATCAATACCGTTATACACGGTATGGAGCTGCTGTTTGTCCGCGCCCGCTTCTGCCAGTTGTTTGCCTAGATCTCCACTTCGACAAATCACATGGCGACTTCTTTTGATCGCCTCAATGATGCGCTGCCGGCGAATAGGGTTTTTGAGGTATTGATGGGTATCAGATCCCTGGGTGATCAAATCACAAGGGATGCTCTGTTCCTGCGCAAGTATGGATACGGCGCAAGCATCTGGATATAACCAGGAACAGAGAATCGAATCAGGCTTCCATTGACGGATTAGCTTTTCAAAAGCGGGTCGGAGACCACGGCGCATCAGCTTGTCATTCCAGCGACTGCCGATTTTGGGCAGATAGGGTACTGGTATATAAATTGGATTTAGAGGTAAGTCGACTTTTCTTGGGCTCAAGTTGAGCTCTTTTCCAGGTGGGAATACTGGTTTTGGGCAAAGTAATCGGATATCAAAATCTGCCCGCAAATGATGAAGCAAAAACGCGTTATCCAGCCCATTGTAAGCGGATTCCCTAGCGGGGAATAAATTAGAGATGAAAAGGAGATTGGGATCTGCCATGGGATAGAGAGAACCACGAACCGCCGTCGTCCCGAGCTATGCGGAACTATGGCGAGTCAAGATGGACTTGAATGGGAACTTAATTTAGAAGTATTTGAGGATATAGTCAGGGGAGAAGAGAACAGCGAATAAACGCGAATGGGAAATTGTTTTATGTGTATGAGAAAGGTGTCAGGATTCAGATGGAGGGTGGAGCTGCTTCGATAAAGTGGACGCAAATAGGTAGTCTGATTGGCTTTAATCTAGCGTGATTGTTTTAGGATTAAAGTATTTTTTTAAGGGACTGTTTTGGGGAGCAGTTTCCCAGGGAAATATGATCGCGGTTGCAGAACGTTGTATTTGAAAGCTGACCTCCTGGTATTAGCGTTGGTAGCGAAGACGCGGTTCGTCGGAAAAGCTTCCAGCTTCAGCGTGGCGAAGAACGATTCACAAGTAGCGTTGTTGTAGCCGTAAACCGCTACGACTGTGGTTTCATGTTGCATGGTTGATGATCTCCCACAAAACGGATTTAAGTGCTCAAACGCTATGTGACACATTTAGTTTTGGCAGTTACCTGCCAAACAGCTTTGGGTTGGCTTCATAAATATCGCAGTGTCATGATTCGTGAGGGACGTGAACATCTAGAAGGGCAGGTAGAAGTAAACGAAGCCTACATTGGAGGTGTTGAAAAAGGGGGAGGGGCAGGGCGCGGTGCGGAGGGGGGACTGGTTGCAGTAGAAGGAGGTGGTGACGCGCCGCAAAGGGTGCGATTCACTTCACCCTGCTCGCCTACAGTCCTATCTTGATGAATTTGCTTTCAGGTTAAAATCGGCGATTACCAACCCATCGAGGCAAATTTTTCTACCGCTTAATTCAGCAATCAGCCACCCGTATCAATAATTACCCTTTCCAACCCCAGGTAGGTAATCAAAAGGGAGGGAGTAAATGCCTTTTTCTAGTAAGAGGGCTTGAAATAGTTTAAATTAAAACTAAGATGAATAAATGCCGTTGTGTAAATAATGCATTCGTAAGCCTTATGCGCCTATTAGCTCCTTTAATCTGGGTGGTCATTCGGTACGCTATCATCTAACTCTCCATTCTGTCATGAAATCAAAGAAATCAGCCAAATTCAACATGAGTAGGGATCATTCATTCGATGGTAAACCTGAGTTACACTTGGAGGCCTTAGAGGCTCGGGTGTTGTTTTCGGGATCGCCTGCCCCGGTTGAGGAACCTAGTCCTGACTCGGAGCCACCGGAAGTCGCCGATGAAGCTGTAGCTGTTGATAATAGTGCGAACCCCCAACAAGGGGCTGAGGCTGTTCCAGTTGGAGACGAATCGGGAATAGATGCTCCTGTGGAAGAGGATCCGCAACTCTGGGCTTTGTCTCAGGGCGAGACGGAGGTCTCATCGGATCATCAAGTCGTTTTGTTAAGATCTGGGTCAGAGGGGCAAACCCTTGCGCAATCACAAATGGAGCAGTTGGCGGAGGCTGCAGCTGAACGTTGGCGCGCAACCGGATTGACTGACGAGCAAAGTGCTGCGTTGGATGCGATTACGTATGTGATAACGAATTTGGAACCGGGCCGTTTGGGGATGGCTGATGGCTCTATTATCACTATCGACGATGATGGAGCCGGCGGAAGTTGGTTTATTGATGGCACACCTTTACTGGACGAAGAGTTTGTTGCCGACAGGGGCACGTTGAGGGCGCTTGGCAATTCCTTTGCTGACGGTAGGTTCGACCTTTTGACCGTCATTTTGCATGAGCAGGGTCATGCCATGGGATTGAGCGGTGTGCCAGCCAGCGGAACGCACCTCATGAACGAATTCCTGATTGATGGTGAGCGGCGTTTGCCGTCCGTTGAGTCGGCAGATGGAGCGAAACAAGATGCTTCATCAGGCACCGAATTTTTGACCGCTGGAGGGACTAGTAGCTACACCACTAGTGAGGATGCAATTTTGGATGTGGCCGCACCTGGCGCGATCGGATCGGGAGTGGAAGTGGAGTTGGTGAATCCGACGATAGTGGTTCAGTCGACAGGGGCACCTGCTAAGGTTACGACGGGGAGTAGTATGGCGGCGACGCTAACAGATACGTTTGCTTATAACCCTCTGGATCCGACGGGAGTATTGCCCGTATTAAAGTATGGTTCGGCCAATGGCGTCAGGGGGTATGAGGCGGGTGCTGAGACATTGTTACTGACTTATGATTTGGCGACCCCGGTGAATCTTGGAGCTGGCAGTGATTTTGTTCTTGATTTGTATGGTAATGATTCGTGGGTTGAGCATGATAATGACTTTGATGTGGAGTTCCTCGATGGTGGAGCGGTGGTAGGGGTTGCGACTGGATTGGCGATTCCCGATGGCGGACCGCAACACTTTAGGGTGAGCGCCGCGAGTGCCGGGCTTGGAGTGGGAGATACGATTGATCAGGTACGTATTGTAGCGCGTGATGCCACAGGTACAGCCCGCAATCAGTTTTCTCTGCAAGAAGTGCGGGCGGCTGTGATAACATCAATGACTCTCGATAGTTACGATTTGACGAGTGCCAGTGGGGCTGTCGTTAATATGAACGCAGATGGGAGTTTTACTTATGATCCCACCGGCTCAGTAACTCTTCGGGCACTGGAGGGCGGAGAAACGATTGTTGACACTTTTAGCGTCGTTGCTTCCGATGGTGGGAGCGCGAGCACCGTCACCGTCACCGTAATTGTAAATGGGGTAGCGGAATTCGTCAATTCCGCTCCTGTCGCGGTAAACGACACGGGAGAAGCGTCGGTAACGGGTACATCGGATTTTAACGTGCTCGCCAACGATACCGACGTTGACCTCGATGATCTGCCGGCAAATTTTTCAGTCGATTCCGTCTCGATTGTGTCAACGTCGGGGCTGGTTGTGTCGCCTAGTGCCGCCGGCAGCGTTTCGGTCGAGGGCAACCAAATTCGTTTTAATCCCGGAACGGATTTTGATGAATTGACTGAAGGTGAAAGTGCGACGGTAGTCGTTGATTACACTATGAGTGATGACAGTGGGGCGTCTAGCTCCGCCACGCTTTCGATTACGGTGATGCGACCTTTCTCTTCGACGTTGAATTATGCGACCAACGAGGACACTTCCCTGAATGTTCTCTCACCCGGTGTGTTGGGAAGTTCCGAGGTTCTCCTTGTGAACCCGACAATCGTGGTTCAATCGACGGGGGCACCTGCGAAGGTTACGACGGGAAGTAATATGGCGGCGACGCTGACAGATACGTTTGCCTATGATCCGCTGGATCCGACGGGAGTATTGCCCGTATTAAGATATGGGGCGGCCAATGGAGTCAGGGGGTATCAAGCAGGAGCCGAGACATTGTTGCTTACCTATGATTTGGCGAACCCTGTCAATCTTGGAACTGGCAATGCGTTGGTGTTTGACCTGTATGGCAATGATAAGTGGGTTATACATGACAATGATTTTGATGTGCAGTTTCTTAGCGCAGGAACGGTAGTGGGAACGGTAGCAGGCTTGGCGATTCCTGATGGAGGACTGCAGTATTTGAGGGTGAACAGCGCGGGAGCCGGTCTCGGAGCAGGAGCTACGATTGACCAATTGCGTATCGTGGCACGAGATGCAACCGGCACGGCTCGTAACCAGTTCTCCCTGCAAGAAGTGCGGGCGGCAGTGATCACCGGAGATTCCGTAATGAGTGCCGACGCATTTAGCGCTAACGGGGCTGTTGTGTCGGTTAATCCAGACGGAAGCTTTGCTTATGATCCAACCGGGTCGGTGGCAGTTCAGTCTCTCGACGAAGGGGAGGTGCTTGAGGACACATTTGATGTTGTGGTTACGCGGGATGGAGTGCCGAGCACATTGACAGTTAGGATATTTGTCTCCGGACTTAACGATGCGCCAGTGGCGGTGGTTGATTCGGGTAACGCTACGGAGAGCGGGACGACGGATTTTGATGTGTTGTTCAACGACACCGATGTGGATGGCGACGATAACCCAGTGACTTTCACGCTTGATTCGGCCAGCATTGTTTCGACGAGCGGCTTAGTCGCGTCACCTGCGGCAGTAGGCGGTGTGTCCATCGTGGATGGTCAGGTGCGCTTTGATCCAGGAACAGCTTTTGCTGAACTGGACACGGGTGACACGGCAACAGTATTGGTCAACTACACCATGAGTGACAGTAGTGGGGCGACCAGTAGCTCGACGTTGACTATCACGGTCGATGGGGAGGGCACTCCGCCGGCAAATGTGCCGCCATTGGCAGTCGCTGACGAGGGTAACGCACCAGAGGCTGGCACGACTGACTTTGACGTCCTTGCCAATGATACGGATGCCGATATCGATGATACACCGGCAAACTTCAGTCTGGATGCGGTGAGTATTGTTTCGACGCTAGGTTTGTTGGCGTCACCTGCCGCGGTGGGTAGTGTATCGATCGTGGGTGGGCAGGTGCGCTTTGATCCAGGTTCTGCATTTGCTGAACTGAGCACGGGAGAAACGGCGACAGTATTGGTGAACTACACGATGTCTGATGACGAAGGTGCATCGAGTAGCTCGACGCTGACGATCACCGTCGATGGTGCGTCGGCGTTACCTAATGTGGCACCTGTTGCGGTGGCTGATACAGGCAGTTCGACTGAGAGTGGAACGACAAATTTTGATGTATTGGCTAATGATACGGATGCTGATATCGACGACGTTCCTGCGAACTTTTCGCTGGACGCAGTGAGTATCATATCGACCAGTGGATTGGTGGCGTCACCTGCAGCGGTTGGTAGTGTATCGATCGTTGGTGGTCAGGTGCGCTTCGATCCCGGAACAGCCTTTTCTGAGCTGGAGTTGGGTGAAAGCGCCACAGTGGTGGTGAACTACACGATGAGTGATGACGAAGGTGCTTCGAGTAGCTCGACGCTTACGATTACCGTTAATGGAGCTTTGCCTGATCCGTTGAACTATACGACGACTGAGGATGATGTTTTGAATGTAACGTCACCTGGAGTGTTGGGGAGTTCCGAGATACCCCTTGTGAACCCTACAATCGTGGTTGAATCGACGGGGGTACCTGCGAAGCTTACAACGGGAAGTAGTATGGCGGCGACACTGACAGATACGTTTGCCTATGATCCGTTGGATCCGACGGGAGTATTGCCCGTATTAAAGTATGGTGGGGGCAATGGAGTCAGGGGCTATGAAGCAGGTGCTGAGACATTGTTGCTTACCTATGATTTGGCGAGTGTGGTTAATCTTGGAGCTGGCAATGAGTTGGTGTTTGACATGTATGGTAATGATAGATGGGTTATACATGACAATGATTTTGATGTGCAGTTCCTCAGCGCAGGAACGGTAGTGGGAACGGCAGCAGGTCTGGCGATCCCTGATGGAGGGCCGCAGCATTTGCGGGTGAGCAGTGCGGATGCTGGTCTCGGAGCAGGAGCTACGATTGACCAACTGCGAATCGTGGCACGGGATGCAACCGGCTCGGCTCGGAACCAGTTTTCCATGCAAGAAGTGCGGGCGGCAGTGATCACCGGAGATGCTGTTCTGAGTTACGATGCCATTAGTGCTAATGGAGCGACGGTATTGGTGCTTGCTGACGGAAGTTTCAGTTATGACCCGACGGGGGCAGCGGCTTTGCAGGCACTTGATTCGGGGGATTCGCTGGTGGATACTTTTGACGTGGTGATTTCCAGTGGTGGAAGCTCAATTACGTCGACGGTGGCGGTGACGGTTGCAGGACTCAATGATGCACCAGTGGCGGTGGTTGATTCGGGTAACGCGGCGGAGAACGGAACGACGGACTTTGATGTGTTGGCTAACGACACCGATGTGGATGGCGACGATAATCCAGCGACCTTCACGCTTGATGCGGTCAGCATTGATTCGACGAGCGGGTTAGTCGCGTCTCCTGCGGCAGTAGGTAGCGTGTCCATCGTGGGTGGCCAGGTGCGTTTTGATCCAGGCACAGCTTTTGATGAGCTTCTTGTTGGTGAAACGGCAATGGTCGTGGTGAACTACACGATGTCAGATGATGAAGGAGTGTCGAGTAGCTCGACGCTGACGATCACAGTTAATGGAGCGTTCGATCTGGGGGACAACACAGCGCCAGTAGCGATGGATGACACCGGAGTAATTACCGAAGATGCCGTGCTGAGTGTGGCGGCTAATGGAGTCTTGGGGAATGATACTGATGCAGATAGTGACCCGTTAACAGTGGTGATTTTTGATGCAGTGAGTGCAAAAGGAGCGGCGGTAGCGGTTGCTGCAAATGGCTCTTATACTTACGATCCGACGGGATCAGCAACGCTGCAGGCATTAGCCGGAGGAGCGACGACAACGGATACTTTTACTTACACGATCAGTGATGGCAATGGCGGCACGGATATCGCGACGGTAACCATCACCGTGACCGGATTAAATGAGACGAACAATGCGCCTACCGCAGTGAATGATACCGGAGCGACGGATGAAGACACGGTGCTCAATGTGGCAGCGACTGGAGTATTAGGCAATGACACGGATTCTGATCTCGGAGACAGCCTGGCAGTTACCGCTTTTGATGCAACGAGCGCAAAAGGAGCGACGGTAGTGGTTGCGGCGAATGGTTCGTATACTTACGACCCGACGGGATCAGCAACGCTGCAGGCATTAACCGGAGGAGCGACGACGACGGATACTTTTACGTATACTATCAGTGATGGCAATGGAGGCACGGATATCGCGACGGTAACCATCACGGTGACCGGAGTGAACGACGCGCCGGTCGCGGTAGCTGATACTGGTAGTATGCCGGAGAATGGCACTCAGCCGGAGTTCTATGATGACTTCGATGTATTGGCGAATGATACGGACATCGATAGCGACGACAATCCAGCGAACTTCTCGCTAGATTCGGCTACCGTCGTATCCACGTCTGGGTTGGAGATATCTCCTTCAGTGGCGGGTGTGGTGTCGATCGAAAACAATCAAATCCGCTACAATCCAGGTAATGATTTTGATCAACTCGATCCCGGAGAAACGGCTACCGTGGTCATCAATTATACCATGTCGGATGATAGTGGCGCGCAGAGTAGCTCGACGCTGACGATCACAATGATTGGAGATAATACCCCGCCATTGGGCACCGAGGATGTGGTTCATATTGAAGTCGACCCGAACGACGGCACGATTACGGCGAAGGAAGACCTTCAGGTGGATATTCAGGTGCTCGGAGCTTCGGTATCAACCGCTCCTCCTAACCCTACGTGGTATAATGTTCAAGGCCGCATCGACATTAATGGGACACAACAGGTGTTCTTCGATGATGATCAGCCAGGATTGGATGGATTTGCTCCGGGGGCTATCTTTTACACCGATGCTTTGATTGTCGCGGGTGACACCATCCTGTTTGGGGGGAATTACGTAGGTGGACCCGGCCCGCATTGGACCGGTTCATCGCCAAATCCTCTGAATACGCTCGTGCTTATAGATGGCGATCAACCACCCAGCTACCTTGGGGGTGCGGGTCAACAGGATCTTGTGACGTTCCTCTCTGACGCTGGTGTCCTCGATGTGAATGGAAACATCGATATCGGACCACTGGACGTAATTGTGGTCATGGAACTCACCCACACGGACGAAAATAACTCAGGGTTTGATATGAACGATCTTGTGCTGTTAGTCACATTTACGCCGATCCCCTAAGTCAGACAACCTCAATCACAAGTGCCATTAGCGACTCAGCACATCGATTAAAAACCAGCCAACGCATGGTCGTCAGTCTTGACGGGCATGGTCAGACGAAGGCTTTTATTGTATCGCGTCGCAGGGCTAGAGTGTCTGACCGTAAGACCTCGACACCCGTTAAGAAGGAACTGAAGGTGTCCATGCTTGGTGTGCAGGGAGGCAAGCCTGAGCATGTTTCAATAGATCGAGGTAAGCAGTCCACTCAGAATGTTGTTTCGTACAAAGAGCGAGTAGCGCTGTTCGATAGCGGGTCTAAACTCGGTCGGCCATCTGCGCGAGGGATCCCCTCTAGTTTGCCTCTAGTTGGTGTATTGAGTGTGTTACGTGAAGAGGCAGCTCGGACGAATCAGCTGTTTGCTGGGCGTTTTTTTGGAGGATTTATGAGAGGGGATATGAGCGAAGGCTCGCCAGATGCGCTTGCTTTTTTTGCGGGTGCAGCGCCTTTTGGCGCGCATCTCGAAGTGATACTGACCGATATTGCGGGTTCCGAAATTGGGCGTTCGAGCACTTATGCTGATGCTGCGGGACATTGGAACCTCCCGCTACATACACTGGAGCTGACACATCAGGCCTATCTACTTGAGCTTAGGCTTTCCGCTCCGACGTGGGAGGCAGCGAGTCCCATACGCGCTTATTTCGTTACGCTAGCGCCGGAGTTCGTTGCCTTAGCTCTTGAGTATACTAAGAGATCGGAAGATGCTTGCGGCATATTGCTTCACTCAGTCGAAGAAATAGACCTTTCTTAACTGTTACGCGCCTGGGCGCCTGTCAGGGCTATATTGTTACGACCCACTTTGACATCAGGTTTTTGCTCACAATTACCATTGTAGGATTTTTGCCAAATTTCCACTTTATCATCGCTGATTGTTGTTACACTTTGACCGCATTAGCTTTAGATGCGCAGGTTATTGTCTATTTCCCCATATTCATGATTTTCAACAGCTTCACATTCTGGATCTTTTTTGCTGCTGTCGTGGCGGTGTACCGCTTTATGGGGCATCAGGCACGCAATAGGTGGTTGTTGCTGGTTTCTTATTTTTTTTATGGATATTGGGACTGGCGGTTTCTTTTCCTGATCCTTTTTTCAACCATCGTTGATTTTATCGTCGCTCAGCGCATTGCTCAAATGCCGGGCAAGCGGTTGAAAAAGCATTGGTTACTCGTATCATTGATCTCCAATCTAGGGCTGCTGGCAGTTTTTAAGTATTTGGGATTTTTTGTTGTGGAGTTCAATGCGTTGTGGGAATCGATGGGCTTGGGCAGTCCCTTGCCTGGTATCCATTTGATTCTTCCGGTGGGCATTTCCTTTTACACCTTTCAAACACTGAGCTATACGATCGACGTCTATCGGGGGCAGACAAAAGCCACCAGCAACTTCTGGGATTTTGCTCTCTATGTTTCCTTTTTCCCTCAGTTGGTAGCTGGACCGATTGAGCGTTCTTCGCACCTGTTACCGCAGATGCAGAATCCGCGTCCGCGTTGTGACGAGAAACGCTTTCGCGAGGGGCTTTATCATGTGCTGACCGGTTTGTTCAAGAAAGTGATCATTGCCGACAATATGGCAATGATCGCTAACCATGTTTTTAATCGACCTGTGAATGAATTGTCTGCGCCTGAAGTGCTGATCGGTGTGTATGCGTTTGCTTTTCAGATTTATGGGGATTTTTCTGGTTACAGCTCGATTGCTCAAGGGCTTGCCAAGTGGTTAGGTTTTGATTTGATGTTTAATTTTAATCATCCTTATTTTGCAAAATCTCCAAAAGACTTTTGGGGGAGGTGGCACATTAGCCTCTCTTCCTGGTTGCGGGATTATCTATACATCCCACTCGGAGGGAACCGGGGATCCAAGTGGATGACGCAACGTAACCTGATACTGACGATGTTGCTCGGCGGTTTGTGGCATGGAGCTGCGTGGACTTTTGTGGTTTGGGGGGCTATACATGGGGTTTGGTTGGTGATTCACCGCATGGTAGCATCGCGAGCGCAGAGGGATACGCGGTGGCTGGGCGGGGTGAAAGTTTTGATTACCTTTCACGTGGTATGCTTCGCATGGTTGTTTTTCCGAGCGGATTCGATGATTCAAGCAAGCGGGATGTTAAGTCGCCTCGGTTCAAATTGGGAGAGTTCGGCTTTTGTCGTGGGCGCAGGATTTTTGATGCTATTTTACCTGCTGCCGTGGCTTCTTTTTGAGTTTTGGATGGAATCAAGGAAGGATCAACTCGCCTTGACCAAGGTTGTCTGGCCGATTCGAGCGGCGGTTTACTCCTACTTGATTTTGATGCTGCTGTTTTTTCCTCCACCAATAGCCAGTGAGTTTATCTATTTCCAGTTTTAGTGAAGGGGAACTGCTAATAAACGCGAATAAGTGGAGGGGGGAGCAACAGGATTATGGTTCACTGACTTAGATCTTGGACTAGGTGGCTCATGTAATGTTCAGAACCAGCTTTTGAAAAGAGCTTGGCAGGGACTCCTATGAAAACCCCGTTTTCAGGCACGTCGGTGAGCACCACTGAGTTGGCACCGATCAAGGCATTGTCGCCTATGGTTACCTTCCCTGAAATCACTGCTCCAGGCCCTATATAAACCTGATCACCTATGGTTGGAGCCCCCTTTCCAGCGCCCTTACTTATGGCACCTAATGTAACATTATGCGATATATTGCAGTTTTTTCCTATGATCACCTCTCGACTGATCCAAATGCCTCCTGTGTGACCGACATATAGGCCTGTGCCTACTTCTGTTTCAAGAGGGATGCGAACTCCATATTTGATGGTTTGTCTTTTTCTAATAAATGATAACCACTTAGAAAAAAAACGCATGCAGCCTCCTGAAGCTTTCATCAATTTTCCTAAACGATAAAAAAACACGCAACGGAATGCTGCATCACAAAAAAATCTCCGCCGGAATTCCTTTGAGGAAGCGTCGCCTGACTCACGATAAACATCACCACAGACGACTTCTTTAAATTCAGAGTAAGTCATAGTGGGTCTGTTATCAAACAGGGCCTCCGGTTAGCGGCATGTTCACACCATTTAAATAAGCCCCCGCGTCACTCACTAGAAAAGAACATGTCTCTGCGATGTCTTCCGGAGTTACCAATCTACGTAGCGAACTTTTAGCGGCCTCCATTTCTTTGAGCCTGGCGGGAACCTCTTCAGTAAGATCCGTCACTGCCATCGAGGGGGAAATCATGTTACTAGTTATGCCGGATGATCCTAATTCGAAAGCGAGGGATCTCATGTAACCTAAAAGAGCATATTTTGCTGTTGTGTAGGCTGCCATCTTTTTAGCGGGATGGAACAGGGCAGAGGTTCCCAGGAAAACATAGCGGCCGAAATGGTTTTTCGACATTGAGGGGGAGGTGTGTTGTACTAGGTCATGTGCTGCCATCAAATACACATTCAGGTAATCTTGAAAATCCTCTCGTGTAAGCTCGGTGATGTTTTTGAAAGAGAGCGGTGGGGTGGCGGCATGGATGACTATATCCGGGGCACCTAATTGTTCGGATACTTCAGCCAACATGGATTTCGTTTGCTCAGCATCTGTCAAATCAGCTTGAACGGCAATAGCTTTTGCCTTTTCATTAGTTTTGATTTCTTTTATCACGGCTGATGATG
Source organism: Verrucomicrobiales bacterium (assembly GCA_021648365.1). Lineage (GTDB taxonomy): Bacteria > Verrucomicrobiota > Verrucomicrobiia > Verrucomicrobiales > DEV007 > JAADHD01. The sequence continues at coordinate 9,270 of JAKISY010000023.1, read as the reverse complement.
CGTCCTTTGATTGATGATAAATAAGGGCTACATCGATGCCCGCCTTTCCAAGAGTCTTGGCAACCGATGCTCCAATTCCTCGAGACCCACCCGTCACCAGTGCTACTCGCCGTCCAGCTGTTTTATTTTCACTCTTGCCAGATAGTTTTTGCCCTTGTTTCACTTTAGCGCTTCCCTCCATAACGATTTCTTTTTTTTGATTTTGAGTAATAATTTCAAGTTCAAAAATACCTGCGCCGCGCGAGTATCTTGCAATCGTCACTTCAACTTCAATTTGATCTCCTAGATAGACTGGTTTGAGCCATTCCATGTTTTGTTTCATCCAGACTGCTCCCGGCCCGGGAACTTTCATGCCTATGATGCGCGAGAGCACGGCTGATAAAATAGCTCCATGAGCAAAGGGTTTGGAGTATCCGTAATCGCGGGCGACTTCAGCATCGACATGGACAGGATTGAAATCCTGAGAAAAATCGGCAAAGGCTTCGATCAATTCGCGGTCTGCGGTAAACTCATCACGAAACACCTGTCCTTGATGAAATGGTGTAAGCTTATCTTCAGACATGTTTGTTACAATTTACCTTTTTCTTCGAGGTAAAGTCGAAATAATTTCACAGAGTTTAAATCAAGTGCATCTTCTGGGGTTAATTGAACCTCATAAGCTTCCTCTACAGCCATGACCAGATTTAAGTGAGTGATCGAATCCCATTCAGAAAGGGTGTCGGGACTGCTGTCATCTGATATCTTTTCACAGGGTAGGCCTAATGCATCTGCAATCAGTTGGTTTAGCGATTGGTCGTTCTGGCTGCCCATTTTGGTGTGTGGTATTAAATGAATTTAACTTCGTGAATATCAGGATGTTCGAGCACCTGCGTGTTTGGGTCAAACTCATAACGCATTATTCCCGAGTCGTCAATTTGGCTGAAGTGGTGTTCGAGGTAGAAGTTCTCGACAGGCTTGTTTTTTTTGGATTGAATATATTCACCAATGACTTTTTTGACGGGGCCTTGTTTAGTGATCTGATCGATCAAAGCTGATAAGAGGGCAGATTCGATTTTTTTCCCCATCACGCGACAACTTAGCAGGAAGGTATCGATGCGCCAACAGTCATCTTCCTCAGGTATAGCAAGAGCTAAGCCAACGATGCCGTGTTCTCCAAAACGGTCAGAGACTCGCATGGCTAATGCGCAGGTGCCCTTATTTAAAAGAGCTGTTAAGTCAGCTTCACTATGTCGGCGGGTGGTCAGATTAAATTGATTGGTTCGTTCGAGCAATTGGACAGATCGAGCAAATGAGCTTGACTCTGGGCTCAAAATCTCTAATTGGATTTTTGTTTGCAGCCCGCGAAGGAAATCTTCGACACCATCAACTTGCCCTTTGAACTCCTGGCGTTTTTTTTCCGCCTGATAAAATCCCGCGCGGTGCAAGTCTTCGCTGGTGAGTGTCAAGCGGTCGAAAACGCCACTGTCTTCGATGGAGTCAGGAAAGGCATCGGGAGATGCGGGGAAATCAAGCACACACACGTCGGGCAGTTGAGAGCGCACCCATTCTCGTTCTGCAGGATTGTCGTCAAAAAACACTAGTGAGTCGATCCCTATGTTGAGGTTGCTAGCGATTTTTTTTAAGCTGGTGGCTTTGTCGTCCCAGTTGATCTGAGTGTCGGCAAAATCCGCCAAAGTCAAAACGCCGTCAGGATGTTTTTCGAAAACTTCAATAGCGTCGTTATAATTATTCTTACTGGCGATAGCGAGTAGGATACCTCGGTCTTTTAGGGAAAGTAGGTAAAGCTGGAAGTGAACAAAAGCAGAGCCAGGGTAATCTTGTCCGAGTTGAATACCTGCCATGCCATCTTCTCCGATGATGCCGCCCCACAAGGTATTGTCCAGATCAAGAACTAGGCATTTTTTTGGTGCAGATTTTATAGCTGAGGCATATCTAACCAGCCCGTGCGCGATAGCCACCTGCCCTTTTGCGGAGAAGGGGATTCGAGCGAGAAATTGCAAACGTGTGTCGTAAAATGACTTGAGGCCGACTTCAGCAGAGATTCTTTGGATATCAAAGATGTGAACGGCGTTATGGTGTTGGGCTATTTGAGAAATTTCCTGATTGAGATTTTCGATGAAGGTTGTTTCTGATATTGAGCTCGTTCGCTCAGCCAGGCCAGATACGGTGATTTTACGTTGCGGGAAGTTCCATAACAAAAGGGGGGCTTGTGATTGGTTACGGATGGCATGCACCAATTGTTCTAAGCGCCCCTTGATGGTGGAAATAGATTGGGTTCTTTGTTTTTGTTTAGATGAAAGCAGGCGTTGCAAGATAGGTAGGTCATCATGCCCGAAAGAGAGAGCGATGAGGTCTGGTTGAAATGCGTATAGGTTTGAATCTGAGGGAATGGCTTCCTGTTCAAAATGGTTGAACGGTGCAAAATAACACTCAATAGCAAAGCCTTTAATCGCTCCCTCCACGACCAGCTTGGCTTCAAGTAGGTTGAGAGTGAAAGATGAGAGGAATGCTATATTTAATGGGCGGAGATTCAATTCGTCACTTGCCTTCACCTTGCGAGCGAGAGATAAATATTCCACTGCGGTAAATTCAGATTTTTCTGCGAGCTTCTGTTGTAATTTTGTCAGATTGGACATAAGATTTATCTATTCACTTTGAAGCTCGGCTGTTTACGCTTTGGCAGCCTGGACTCTTGCTGCAACAAAGCCAGAACGATCCTTTCAAATTCACCCTGCAGTCAAAGCGTGCGAATCGACATTGTAGTGCTTTAATAAGGTAGTGCATTTTTTCTTATCTGTTGTTTTTATTTTCGTGATCTTTATGATAAAAATTTCCTTTACTTGATTCTTTTCCGGTAGTGATCATCGATGATGAAGCTTACTTTGCCCAACAATGTGAAACCGTATTTTTATTAGAGGTGCTAAAATCATGAAGAGTGAATTTAAAATAATTTTGGTGCTTCTGGGCTTGCTGTTTGTGATGGAGGTTGGTGTAAGAGTATTTGAGACCAGTCTTTCTAAGGATCTGGCTCAATTACGCAAATTGTCCGATACTGCGGAGCGACTGAAAGTTGGCGATTTTTACAAGGTTTTGATAGTTGGTAACTCCTTGGCACGTTATGGAATTGATCGCGAAATATTGGCAAAGGAATTGGAACGTAATGGATATGGCAAGGTGCAGGTGGAGGCATTCCATCCAGATGCGACGGGAGTTATGGAATGGAATTTTGGGCTACGGCGGTATTTTTTAAATCGAGAGGTGATTCCCGATAGAGTCATACTGGTCACCGGCAAGACACATTTGTTCGATTCAAGACCTGTGCCGGAACGTCTTGGTGCATTCTACGTGGATAGATCTGATATAAAAGAGGCGGTAAAATTAGATCTGAAATCTGTCGAAAATGTGGTGCGATTTTTTCTAGCGCGGTTTTCAAGCCTGTTTACAAATCGAGTAAGAATACAACCCTATGTTTTTTACAACTATTTGCCCAAATACACACAGACTGTTCAGGAAATGCATGATCAGAGGAAAAAACAAGTGGGAACATCAGCAAGTGATACAAGGTGGGGTACCACAAACTTGAGTAGATTATTGAATTCAGCTCATTTAAAAGGAATTGCTGTGTCTATTGTGGGTATCCCGATGAGAGCGCCTTATGATTTGCCCCGCCCAATCATTGAGGAAATGGGAGGGCATGGAGTCCCTTTGCTGGATTTATCGAGAATAGAAGGAATCAATGAAAGTAATTTTTTTGATAATTACCATCTTGATGAAGAGGGGGCGCGTCGAGTTACCCTTGAGTTGGCGCAGGAACTTGTATCACTAGATCGAAAAGAAAAGCAGAGAGTATTCTAGCGTGACTTGTTGTCATTGCCTTCAAATGTCAGGATTTTTATTTATCAGGTTTGTAACAAAGGCAATTCCAGCCTTGGGTATTACCTTCGAAAGGAAGAAGGTTGTCGAGCCACAGCATAAGTATTTTCCCAATAAAGCCGAATAGGATGCGGCAGAGTATCGCGAATGGCCAGATTAATACTTTTTTTAGGGGGCTGGTCGCAAAACTCTCCAGAACCCTACAAGTGTAATGCAAATTCAGACCTAACATAATAAAGTGGCCGCCTTGAGACTCCATGCTGTTCACTTCGAAGCCAGCCTCTTCAACTATTTTTCTCATGCCTATGTTGGTGAAATGAAAAAAGTGGTAAGGTAAATTGTGTAGGTAAGCTGATTGTGGTGCAGTGATTAGTACGTAACCGCCCGGTTTCAGGATTCTGAAAAGTTCTTCGCAGACTTTGCCGGGCTCTTCAACATGCTCCAGCACTTGACTACATAGGATGATATCGTAGCGGTCATTTTCAAATTCGGTATGGGTGATGTCACCTGTAAAATCAACCCCGTCACCAGGCAGCATATCAAGAGTTTCCAACTTAATATCATGTTCAAGCAATTCGCTTCTGAGAGTCTGCTCCTGAAGTCGACCGGACCCAGCATCCAGCACTAGCTTGCCCTGTTGCATTAACGGGAATCCTTTTTTCCTAATGAAATCATTGACTGGATAGCGATCGAACTGCATTCGGTCATGTAGGTTTTTTGGGAGGAATTTTTTTCCTAAAGGTTTCATGAATCAAAAAGAGTAAGGATCTGACTTTTATTAGTACTGCCGATGGATAGTAAGGGGTTAATGGAGTAACCTAATTTGTTATACAGATCAATGGTTCATTTATCCTGCCAAGAGCATTCTTTGTGATTAGGATTCTCCGAAAGTTTTGAGCAATTGATTGTTTTTTAACACCGTTGCTATACTCTGATAACATCCTAATAATTGACAAATGATTAAACAAGATCAGAGAATCCCTGATTTTTTTGTGGTGGGTGCTGCTAAATCGGGCACCACATCCCTGTGGAATTGGCTAAAGCAGCATCCGGCGGTTTTTGTTGCGCCCAACCTTGAAGACAAGGAACCCGCTTATTATTCGGAGTGTTGGGGGATGAAAGATCGAAGTCGATATCTTAATCTTTTTTCAGCTGCCTGTAGCAAGCAGCAAATCGGAGATTTTTCGACTCCATACCTTACCGATCTGGATAGTGCTGCTCTCATTGCCAAAGATAACCCGATGGCAAAAATTATCATTCTAATACGCAATCCGGTGGATAGAGCTTACTCCTTATACAATTGGATGTTAAATAATGGGTATGAATCGCTGTATCCCTTTGAAAAGGCTCTTGAAGCGGAAGCGAGCCGAATGGTAGGTGATCAATTTCAGCCAGAAATAGGCTATAGCCACAACTTCTTTTATTTCCATTCAGGCTTGTATACGAGCCAAATCGAGGCGTATAAGGCCCAGTTTAATGACGGCCAAATTAAAGTATTGTTATTGGATGATATGATTTTGGATCGTAAAGGGGTTATGAACGACATTTGTAAATTTCTTGATATTGATACGGAGTTTGTGCCGAAAATGGAGGCAAAAAATCGTGGAGGCGTTCCTTGGATCCCTACGCTTCAGCATAAATTGCGAATTAAAGCTAGGAATTGCTCAGGTTGGGAGAAAGCTGTAGGGATTCGCTTTTTTCTGATTTGTCTTATGAGATTAAATGCGGGGCGCCGTGGTAACCCCCGCCTCGCAAGCCAGACTCGCAAGGACCTACTTTTTCGCTATCAAGAGGAGGTGAAATCTCTAGAGGTTCTTATTAATCGAGATCTTGACGTTTGGAAGCGGGGATGACCTTGTCGGGGGTGGATAATGACAGCGGAGTCGAGCTGATCGTCAGCAAAGTTATAGTGCAAAGTATAAATGAACCAATCCCCACAGAGGCGTAATCAGATCAGGTTCCATTGCCTTGATTCTTTGAGAGCAATTGCCGCATTCGCGGTGATCTACTCCCATGCGGCGGTTTTTTTTGAAGCGCCCCCTTTCCGCTTACCGCTTCTGTTACGAGCTTTATTTGACCCAAAATCTGCGGTGGTATTTTTCTTTGTTCTTAGCGGATTCGTTCTACATCTTTCTATAAAGAATAAACACCGAACTGATCTGTCATATGCGGATTTTATTATAAAGAGGGTGTTCAGAATATACCCATTATTCTACCTTTCGATTTCAATTAATTATTTGATAGTCATAAATATTCCGGTTGACTACGTTCAAACTATTCAAGAGGGATCCGGCCTGCACGTGATGTTGGGTAGCTCTCATGACAGTTTTTCTAACTGGTTTCACCAATTGACATTGATCGATCATAAATTTGATTCCAATTTTCTAAATCCTCCATCATGGACCTTGGCGGCAGAAATGCGCGTCGCGTTAATGTTCCCCTTCATTTCACTAATACTGATAAAATTAAGGGCTGCAAAGGGAGCGGTTTTCGTCTTGGCGGTTTTCCTAGCATGTTTTTTTCTAGGGGAGGTCACGATTCAGACGATTCAGATTATTCCTGTTTTTGCATTAGGAGCATTTTTAGCTGAAACGAAAATTTGGGAGAAGGTATCTTTTAACCCTTTAAGGTTTTCTATATATGCCCTCGTATCTATTTCCTTTTACTGCTGGCCTGCTTACAGGTCATTTTTGGGCACGCCTACTACCATTTCTTTTTATTTATCTAGCGTTGGAGCCATTGGGATTATTATATTAGTGCTATCCAGTCCACGTCTTCGTGCTATTCTGGAAAACAGATTGCTTACAGCGTTAGGGAGATGGTCATATGGATTATACATTCTCCATTTTGGAGTGTTTTTGGTCGTTTCTCTCATGGGAAAATATTGGATCCCCCTGAATCCCAGCACATCTTTTGTTTTGGCCATCTTTCTCCTGATTCTTCTTTCAGCGACGACATTCAATTTTCTCGAACTCCCATTTATACACCTTGGACGACATATTACGAAACGTCCGAAAAAGAAACCTGATCATGCACATGCCTGAAGAGTTGCCTAGCGTATCCATCATCATTCCCTGCTACAACTATGCGCATTTTCTGCCGGATGCTATTGAGTCCGCATTGAATCAGACTTATAGCCGGTGTGAAGTAATTGTGGTGGATGACGGATCGACTGACAACACATCTAAAATTGCAGAATCTTATGGTGATCCAGTTAGGTATATTTATCAGAAGAATGCAGGGCTCTCTGCCGCCAGGAATACTGGCATTAGAAAATCCGTAGGGGAGTTCCTAGTTTTTTTGGATGCCGATGACAAATTGAAACCGCAAATGGTAAACGAATCTTATCAGGCAATGGGTCGGCTTGGATGCGATTATGGAGTTGTGGCAAATCTTGGAATGTGGATGAATGAAGCGGGCGAAGTATTGGATAAAGCTTCGGTATTTTCGACTGAGGACAGTGAAATTACGGTTTTAGATTTACTGATTAGAAATCGGTTTGGAGTTACGGCACTTGTCAGGAAAAAGATATTTGATCAGTGTGGGCTATTCGATGAACAATTGAGGGCTAGCGAAGACAGAGATATGTGGGTGCGTGCATCTGCTTCAGGATTTAGAATTATGCGCTTGGGATCGTCACTATTTGTTGTCCGCCGCCATGGTAGTAACATGTCTAGAGAGGGAGGGAATCAAACGCGTAGTGTTGCGCGGGTGCTGGAAAAGGCTTATGGCGAAGGAACCCTTTCAGGAATAGAGAATATTTTTTGGCTAAAGATCGAAGCCTATTACCTGTATCAAAAAAGTGTGATGCAAGCTGGCAAGAAGCCTCTTAGATCATGTTTTGCTATGCTGCGTTCCATTGCTCTATGGCCTGTTTTCACAGATTTGGAGAGATTGGGAGAGAGGCCTTGGTTCAGGCTCAAAATGTTTGGGTGGATACTTTCTCAGACTATCAGAAGAAAGTGGTGAAGCGTTAATTTGCTAGGCGGATTCAAAATCGACTGCTCTCCACCCATTTCGCTGGGAAAACAGAGGGGAAAGATTTAGTTAATTTTTCTGCAAAGGGCACGAGATTTTGTTTGTCGGCAGGATCGATGAAACAAGGAAAGGGGCGCCAGCAAGGAGTGGCAAGGTCTTTAGTCCAAGGTTGACCACTATGAAGGGCTGCGACTTTCAGATCATTGTTCACTTTGTCGATGCTGTTATGACAAGAGATATTGGCCTTGGCCCATTCATGCGGAGAAATCTCGGGAGGACGATTTAGAAGATCTGAAATTTGTTGAGTAGCAGTTTCAGGCTTCAGCTTAATACCAGTTTGTGCGTTGATGTAATCCAGCGGACCAATGTGTGCGTCTTCTAACATTGCCAGATAGGCTCCAGCCATCATGCCTTCGACGGCGGCAACGCAACAGCCTTCCCGCCGACTCAGGATGATGGCGATTTTCGAGTTACACTGCAGTTCGTTGACTTTTTCGATTGGGATGCGTTCGAGATATTCGATATGTTGAGGGGCGTTGTGTGTTTTTTGAAGTTCCTTGATGTGTTCAAGTGTGAAGGAGCCTTCGGGTTGTCCGACACAGACAACTTTCAGGTCGGCAGGTAGTTTTTGTAGGATATCAAAAAAGTGCCAGTGGCGTTTGAAAGGGGCCCAGTTGGAAACCATAAGGATGTCGATTTCACGATTTACCCAGGGTTTGGGGTCGAAGAAGTCCGGATTGAGCCAATCGCAGGCAAGGCAGCTGAGCGGATGAATGCGGGGATGAAACTGGTTGAGTTTTTCAGATTCTTTATAATTACAGGGAATCACAAATACCGGCCCAGAAATTTTTTCTAGGGCGAGAGCAAGGATATTGTAATTGGTGGGGGACCAACTGGTGGAAAAAATGAGAGTGTAGCGGTGGTCAAATTTTTCAAAGGGTTGAGTGCCTGACAGAATCCGAAGCCAGTTGTATTCGAAGCAGGAGACGATTACACCCTTCTCTCCATTCGCATTCGGCGCTTTGAGAATAAGAGTGCGAGACGCAGCCGCAGATTGATCGAGTTGAGTTTGATAACGCTTCCAGCCAATCTGGTGTCTCTCCCATAGGGGGGTAATTTTCGTCGGTATTGAATTGGATGCGGAAGGTAGATAGCGGGATAGAACGTGCGATATAAGTCGAATGGTGAACTGAGATTGAGCCAGAGAATAAGCGCGTGTGAGAGACTCTAATCGGTTAGGGATACTTAAGGTAAGGAGCGCCTTGGTTAGATGCAGCCAAGAGCCCAGCTCCTGGAATACGGAACTGTAGATGGGAAACTCTTTTATATGATGCCACATAGGATTGATCTTACTTGTTGGGTGCCTCGAAGAGGCAACTCATGGGGAAGGTGATTGCCCCTTGATATCAAAGTAATGCA
>JAKISY010000140.1 GCA_021648365.1 Verrucomicrobiales bacterium | reverse complement strand
GGTTTCCCATAGCCTGCGTTGCTGGCTTTCGCCACCCTTCGGGCAGCCTACGGCTGGCGGTCTCCGCTACGCTCCGGCTCCCACGATCGGTCACCCTCACGTAAAAACACCTAGGGACGGAGGTGTTTTGGACGTAGCATAGCGGAGCCCGTAGGGGGAGTAGCGCAGGCGGACGCTACGAATCAATTGGCTTCTGGTAGTTCTTTTCATCTTTATGATGTTCATTTTATAAACAGAGGACTTGAACCTCTTTTGGATTAAGTGCATGCTGGGCACACACAAAACGCAGCAGAGCAACCCTCTACTCGCTTTTAGTCAAAATCTAAATGAAAACTTTAACCCTCAACTTGAACACGAAAGCTCGTTACCAGTAGCGGGTTGCCTGTGCTCGACCGTTCTGCTAAGAAAGATAATCATGAATCAGTATCCAGCATTCCTTACATTAGCGTTTAGCGTTTTCACCCTGTCGATAGATGCGAGCGAGCCAGCGCCGGAGAAACAAGCGGGTCTGATCGTGAGTGATGGACATCTCATTCGCGAGGGCAGAGCTTACCGGGGTGTGGGCGCAAACTACTTCAGCTTGTTCCACAGGATACTTAAAGACCCCACTGATAAGTCCTATGATGAGGGGCTCAGGAGGCTATCAGAGGCACAAATCCCGTTCGTTCGTTTCATGGCGGGTGGGTTTTGGCCTGTGGATTGGGATCTCTACATGCGGGACAAGGAAGATTACTTCAAGCGTATGGATGCCGTAGTCCGATCCGCTGAGAAGCACCAGATCGGCTTGATCCCGTCGCTGTTTTGGAACATGGCAACATTCCCAGACATTGTTGGAGAGCCCATGGATCAGTTGGGCAATGAAAAGAGCAAGACAATAGCGTTCATCGAACAATACACGACGGAAATGGTGCTGCGTTACAGGAACTCTCCCGCAATATGGGGGTGGGAGTTTGGCAACGAATACAACATGCTTGTCGATTTGCCGAATGCATCCAGTCACCGCCCCAAGATTGCGCCTCATTTGAAGACGGGGTTCGAGCGAACCTCAAGGGACGAGCTTTCGTCGGAAGCCATGCTTACTGCTTTCGGACACTTCGCGAGAACGGTTCGCAAACACGACGCGCATCGCATTTTGATCACTGGAAATTCGATTCCGAGGCGCCATGCATTTCATAATTCGAAAGAGAGGAGCTGGAAACCGGACAACCGGCCTCAGTTTGAGAGCGTCCTCAGACGCGATAATCCATCTCCTTACGATGTGACGTGCGTCCATATTTACGGCAACAATGGACAGGGCAGCACCAAGAGCATTTCAGAGTTGGTGGAGACCTTGCAGGAGATCTCTGGCCGCACCAGGCAGCCACTGTTCATCGGCGAATTTGGAGCACCCAGTAATTTAGGCTCGGAGAAAGAGAAGTCGCTATTTGCGGAGATGTTGGGCGCCATAGAGGCAAACAATGTCCCTCTCTCAGCATTTTGGGTCTTCGACTACCCAGGTCAGAACACAGATTGGAACGTAACGTTTGAGAACGAGAGGAGCTACATGCTGAAGATTGTGGCTGAGGCGAACCATCGCATGAGAGCCGACCTGCGCGATAATGAAAAAGCCGAATCGGGTAGCCGGGAGACTCTAACTCCCTCCCCCGACACCACCGGCCATACGGCTCCGTAGCACGGAGGTTCCTAGTCGCCACCTGCTGCCCCTTCGATTTTTTCTTCCCGTTAGGGTAACGGATAGAGCACCACTGTTTTTCTATACTTGGGAGCCCTTGGGATTCTAACCATTCAATTGTCATCGCGCGTCGCACAATGCTATTGTTGCAATTTGAACACTTGGGAGGGGGCGGCACATATTGATACAACAAAGTAAAAAGAGGCCAAAAAAACATCTCCACCCCTCTTCTCTTTTCTTCCTCTGTTCCCCCTGTGCCCTCTGTGGTAGAACCTCACCTCCACCTTTCGCTGCCTTGGCATCACTTCACTCCCCGGTCCAACTCTTCAAGAACGCCCTATTCCCTCTCCTTGTCCCTATTTTGCAACATCACAAAAGTGGTATCACTCACCATCGTGAACAAGCGAGTCCCCTGCACCCGATCACGCAAGGGGAAACAGTAAACTGGACGTCCGGCACTGTTGCGCACATAGCCCTGCCACGTCGTCTCCAACTGCTCTCCTGACTCCACTACCAAGCCTGGTTTTTTTAACAAAAAATCCTTCATCAATTTCGGCCACTCCCTACGGTTGATCACCCGCCCATTATAAGCGTTCAACACCGTCAAGCCGTCATCACCAGACACGTAGATACGCGCTCCTGACAACACCGCACGCAGTGGACTAGCTTGCTCGGATTGCCTCGCGACCATCACCTCAACTCGTTGATGATCGCTCAAGCTCAAACAAGTCAAAACTTGCCCATTCAACCACCAGGTCTTATCCCCCACCGTTCCCAGAAACACGCCTGACGTCGCGAAGCGATTCGCCCCAATCGGCAGCTTCAAACAAATCTCCTGCAGACCTCGTTCACCCATCAGCAGCAATCGTTCGGCGTTCATCGCAGCATCTGCGACCGACTGCCCCTCACCTCGCAGACTGTTCCACTGCACGGCAGGTGCCACCAAGGCTCCTCGACCTTGCAAAAAAGGTTTCACCTCTCGCATCCGTTCTGCCAAGTCACCACCCTGATGACTGTGATCTATAAAGGTGACAGATGACGGTTGCGCAACCCCGCCATTCACACTCGGCAGAGCACTTAGCCCAGAAGCCCCATCCGGCGACACCTCTTGCTCCGTAACGTCGCCCTCTTCTCGCAGGCGCTGCAACTTCACCGGGAAACGGTTGACACCACGGTCATCAAAGCTCCATAAAGTCTCGCCATTTTTTGCATCTAAAATCTCACAACTCTTGCCAAACACCAGCATGCGTCCTGCAGAAAAAGCTGCTCCTGAATTCAAACTATAGACCAAGCCACTGCCCTTTTTTTCACCGTTTGCTCCGGTGGTCAAATCTCTGAGCCAAATCAACTTCCCAGTGTTTTTTTCAAAACAAACAGCCACATCCAAACTGGGCGCATAACACAACAGATGCTCTCCATCTAAAAACAGCACAGGATCGGGACGTGCGAGCGTGAATTCCCTCGTCACCAAAGCTGCCATATCATCCTGCAAGGCTAAATCCGCTTGCCACAGTAACGCTCCATCCTCGCCGCGGTAACTGCTGATCTTATTTCCCACCGATAAGAAAAAATGATCTTCACCATCCACTAACATCGAACGCACTTTTTTCACCCCAGCAGCTATGAAAGTTGGGCTATTCGACCCACCGCTTTGCCCTCCCAAGCCCACCTTAGCATAAGGCGCTCGTAACGCTTGCATCGTGATGCGCGCCCCCTGTTGGCGCACCCGAAATTGAGCATTACTGATCGTGATTCCGCCCGCTCGCGAAGTCAAAGCCGCGGATGCCATACCCGCTTGTTTCCGTTTTTGATCACCCGATTTTTGGTAATGCTCTCCCCACAGCAATTTACCACTCTTAACATCCAAGCAATACACCTTACCTACATCGTCCAATACCAAAACTCGATCCTCCCCAGCTGGTGAAATCTGCAAAATACGCGCACGAGGATCGGCTTCAAACGCCCAGCTCATCTCAAGCGCACCTAACGGCCCCTCACTCACCTCCCCCTCAGCGAACTCAAGCCCTTGTGCATCGCGCCCTGCGTCATCCTGTTCCATCAACAAAACCTCGGCAGAGGCGCTCGACATCGCCAAGCCATCAGGGAAAGCGATCATGCCATTGCCACTTTCCAATACGATCTTCAACTCTGCGATCACCGCATCGCGAGCTTCAGTTCGCTCAAGACGGTTCAAAACATATGCTTTTGTCCACAAGCTCCAAGAACGATCGCGAGTCGATCCCACATCGCGATCCACCAAATCCAACAATAATAAAATTTCCGCCAAACTGCCTTGACCCGCCTTCTTCAATAAGCTCGAAACCGACCGCCAGTAGGAATCCAAGAGATGAACTCGCAAGACCTGCAAGCTCTCATTTTTCAACATCAAGCCCTTAGCTGCTCCGTCTCCACCGAGCAAATGACGCAAGACCGCACGCAAATCCTGTTCCTCCCCCAGAGCAGCCAACAAACTAAGCCGCTTCTCCCAAGATCCCATATCACTAGGCTCCATCTCGGTAAGTTTCTGCAAGCAAATGCTCGCTTTATCCACCAAAGAATACTCTAGCAATACCAAGTAGGCAGCACGCAGAATAGACTCGTCCCCAACTTTCGCTATATCCAGCCCCTCCAACAAAGCTCTAGCCAAATCTGGGCGTGAATTCGAGTGATAGAGTAAAGCCCTGCGCAGCTGATAACTGTCCACCCGCTTGCCATCTTCTTTTGCCAATAACTCCAACTGCTCTTCAACCTCAGCCGCATGGTCGGGCGACTTGTCCAATGCTCGCACCAACAACAAACGCAAGCGCAACTTCAAGGCTGAGGGCAAAGCTGGGTCTGCAAGTTGATTGCGCAAAGCTTGCGCCACTCGCTCGCCCATACGCTGTTTCTCGCCCAACTCACATAAGAGCAAAAACCGCTCCACTCGATCCGCCGTCCAGCTTTTCCCTTCTTCCAAAAAACGAAATTGCTCGGCATCAAAAAACTGTTCGGCTTGCTCCAGCATCTCAAAGAGATCCATCCCGACTTGCAACCATTGAGCATAACGAGCTGAAGTGTCAGCAGTCGCTCTGCTTTTCATCAATACCTCTTCCGCTCTTTTTTGTTCGCCCGTCTTGCCCAGCACCGTGACCAACAAAAGGTTCAAGTCCAAACGATCCTGCTCACTTTTTAAACGCAGCAGCAAAGCATCGCGCGCTTCGACCAAGAAATCCTCCTCCACCATGAACTGCAGCAAATCCACAAAGTTCTCCATTTCAGCAGCTGCCATCGGCAAGCCCGCCAATAACTGCTCCGCTTTGCGTCGCTGTTTGAGCACCAACCAAGCCTCCAATAATTCCCGCTGCACATCCAGTCGCTCCGGCATGATCTTCACCACCCGCTCCAGCAACTCGGCAGCTTGCGCATGCTGCCCTCGCTGACGTAAATAACGAGCCAAATCTAGCAAACGGCGCGCCTGTTCTGGCTTGCTGAGTTTCTGCATGATCTTCCCTAAACGAAGCCGGGCGCTCTCATTTTCGCCAAGCAAATACTCCACCTTCACCAAGCGGTAGCGCAAGTCATCACGATCAGCATCACCCTTCAGGCGTTCTTGTAAAAAAGCAAGCAAGCCCTTCTCATCCCCCAAACGATCCAAGTAATGCAATGCCTCCTTTTCTAAACTCTCACTCTTAGGCAAACGCCTCGCACCAGCAAGCAACACCTGCAAGGCCTTGCGCCGCATTTCATTGGCAGACAAAATCTCCGCATACTCCAACACCGCACTTTCATTCGAAGGCTGTTTTTCATAGCGCAGCTTAGTTTGCTCTAGCAGACTCTCACGCCCCGCCCCGTTTTTCACCAAACTCACCCTCAGCTTCATGATCTCACTGCGACGGTGGTAATCTGGCGCCAATCGTTTTAATAAAGTATCCATCCTATTTGCCACCTTCTCATACTGCCCTAGACCAGCCTCCGCCCTAGCGGCCAACAACTCGATCTCCACGCCCATTTCCGTATCTGGATTTTTTTCCTCAGCCTGCGCCAAAGCCAGCAAACACAAGTCATCAAACTGATAACGGTGCATCTGTTTCGCCAAAGCCAACAGCGATGATGCACGATGCCCCTGCGCACCCAACGCTTCTTTCAGATGTTTCTCCGCAAGTTGACGAGCATCTTGCTGCTGAGCTTGCGCCAACATCTCATTCAGCCAAAGTTCACGTCGCCCCCCGACCGATTGCAGGTCGATCGCTTGTGACAAAGTTTTGAGCGCTCGCGCATCCCCCTTCTTTTTGTATGCTAGGTACAATAGATACTTCAACTCAGGATCCTTCGGGTGCTGTTTTTCTGCCGCCAGTACCATCTCCCCCACATCCCCTTGGCGCATAGCCCGCATCAAGCGAATCAAAACCACCTTAGCTCCTACATCCTCCGAATACTGACTGATGTGCGACCGATACAATGCCAACAAATCTTCCCCACGCCCCGCTTTTTCATACAAATCAATCAGACTCTTGAGTGCAGCCTGTAGCGTCTGATCGTAATGCAAAGCCGTGCGCAAAGCTAAAGACTGTTTGTCAAAAGCCGCCGCCTGCTCCGACACTACAATCGCCGCTGCCCCAACCTTGCCCCCATCCTGAGCCCACAACGCATCCCCAGCCAAGGCCAGTAAGCAAAAAAACAAAACTCGAGTCACCAATTTAATCACAGGGAAAAATAGAAAAAAACATCGCAGGATTTCAATCACGCTTCACGGCTACTTTATATCGATTAGGACTCTCTTTTACCAAAACCTCAGCAGGTATGCCCAAATGACGATTCAAGTTGCGGATCATCGTCAAACTCAAAGGCCGTTTGTAATTCAGCACCTCAGACACCTTGCTTTTACTAGAAAAATAAACCGTCAAATCTTTCTGCTTTAACCCTAGTTGATCCATTCGGAATTTGATCGCTTCAATCGGATCTGGCGCATCAATAGGGTAATGTTCTCGTTCATACTGCTCCACCAACAAGCTCCATAGATTCAATTCCTCTTCCTCTCTCGATTCAGGGGCAGCATCCAGCAGCATCTCAACCTGCGTGAGCGCCGACTCATACTCTTCATCTGTTTTGATGGTTTTAAACTTCATCTCAATAACACTTATATTATTTTCGCATCAACCTTGTCGTATTCAGAATGTGTGCCCACAAAACGAACAAACACAATACCTGAGTTGTAAATCAAGAATAAAGTTCCCTATTGAGGAACTTTATTGTGTTTAACACTATAATACTCTTCGAAAAACAAACACTCGTCTTTCAGATCAGCTCGTCTGCTTTTGATCATAGGCAAGGTTCGCATAAAACGTTTTTTGCCATAGCTATTGATCCAAAACTCATATTCTTCCCACTCTCCCGAACTAGGATCTGGCAAATAACCATCTAGTTCAAAAGCTATCAAAAAACTTTGAACTTTCGATATATCCTCCTCGGGAACAGACTTTGAGTCACAACTATACAACAAAAAGCATAGTCCCAGCCAGCCTTGATTCATGAAGAAGCATTTCAGCAAATCAACCTTATTCGCATCAGTGTTTATCAGTGCCATCAGTGGTTAGCTCTCTTTCAATTTTAAGCTTCCTCAACCTAAGCCGCACTCGCCTCAGAAGGCTTTGCTACACTATCGAGCAGATCACTCACCAACTGATCTATATCAATACCTTCTGCCTCTCCTTCAAAATTCAGAATGATTCGATGGCGCAAAGCCGCCGCAGCCACACGCCTCACGTCATCCACAGATACAGCTGTTCGCCGATCCAACACACAGTGAATCCTCGCCCCCTTCACCAAAGCTTGCAAACCGCGCGGACTCGCACCATAACTCACATAACGCTTCACCTGATCACTCGCCCCAGCAACATCGGGATGAGTCGCCAGTATTAACCTCGCAGCATAAGCCGTCACATGATCCGCCATCGGCACTTTAGTCAGCAATTTCTGATACTCAATCAAGCGCTCCCCACTGACGATCTCAGATAATTGGGCTTTTTCGAAGCCTGTGGTTCTTCTAGAAATCTCCACCAAGTCTTTTTCATTGGGAAAAGGCAATCGCAGCTTAAAAATAAATCGATCCAGTTGCGCTTCTGGCAGTGGGTAAGTCCCCTCCATTTCCATTGGGTTCTGAGTCGCCATCACAAAAAACGGCGTCGGCAACTCGTGACGTTCACCACCCATCGTCACCGCATGTTCCTGCATCACTTCCAACAAAGCCGCCTGAGTTTTTGGCGTCGCCCGGTTGATCTCATCGATCAAAACCAAATTGGCAAAAACGGGTCCTTTCTCAAAATCCATCCGCCGCCGACCATTTTCATCCTCATTGACGATCTGCGTGCCCAGAATGTCCGCCGGCATCAAATCCGGAGTACACTGCACCCGACCAGGTTCCAAGCCCATCACATCAGACAAAACCTTCACTAAAAAAGTTTTACCCAATCCAGGCACCCCTTCGAGCAAAACATGACCCTGAGAAAAAATAGCCACCAAGGTGTCTGTTAATAAATCATCATAACCAACGATAGCCTTCTGAATTTCAGTTTTCAGATCGCTGAAGTCCTCGCGAAATTTTTCCAATTCTTTTTCCATATCTTTTATTAGTCGTTAGCAACTTATCTACTCTATTCTAATTCTATCTTACTTCTGTTCTGCGAATTTTTTCCTCAAAGCCGTAAAGTACTTGAGCACATGATCTCGACGCGACAAGGGCAGAGATCGTTCATCCAACGCCTGCTCCTCAACTTTGATAAAATCCACCGCGCTTTGCTGCCTCTCACGCTGGGCTGCTTCCTGATGCGTCTTGCCCTGCACCGCGCGCATCGAAGACTCCCCATCCGCATTGATCTGCGCCGCCACCTTCGAATCTCGCACCGCTTTTTGCGTGGCAGTTTTATTCGCCCCCAAGCCCGTCGTGCCGTCACCCACATTTTGCCCACCAGGAGCCGACGCCATCGCAGAACCCGCACCATTGCCATTGCCCTGCCCCGCGCCCAAACCCGCTCCAGGCGCTTTCATACCCTGCCCCGGAGCTTGCCCTGGCACCGGCGCCATCAAACCAGGCGCACCCGTCTTTTTCCCCTTGCCCTGCCCCATCGCCATCGCTTTGCCCTTACCTGGTGTTTTGCCTGCCTGCCCATTCTTCGAACCTGGCACCGGCGATGCCCTACCTTGTTTCATTTGCCCCGCTCCCATCTGCTGATTCTGAATGCCCGGCACCGGCAACTGTGACTGCGAAGACGCCTTCGATGTGTTTTGCTGATTGATCGGATTGTTCGCCATCGAAGCTCCCGCTTTACCAGTCTTGCCCATTTTCACAGGCTTCATTCCCTTCGGCATTTTAGCCCCCGCTTTCTGGCTCGCCAGTTTTTTCATCTGCTGCAACTTACTGCCACTGATTTTACTGCCCGCTTCACGCATTTGATTCGCCAATTCTCGCATCTTTTTCTGCATCGCCTCTCGCCGTGCCAGCTTGCGAAAGTGATCCGCCAAACGTCCAAAATCCCGCGCGGCGGTCTTAGGCTGTTTGTTCCCCATCTTGATCGACGCATTGCCCACATGTTCACCGACAGGCTTACGTTTATCTTCATCCTCGGCCGCCTCCATCGTTCTAGCCAAAGCTGTATTCATTCGCTGTTGCGCCTCTTCTTTGATCTGCCCGTCATCCAACATCGTCTCCAAACGATCTGCCTCTTGCGAACTCAAAGGCGCATTTTTGTCTTTCAATGCCAGCGCCAAGTCCGCCAAATCGGCATGTTGGCTCATCTCTTTTAACATAGCCGCTGAAGCCCATGCACCATCATCCGGAGCTAACTTTTTAGCCAAAGCTTCCGCTGCTCTCGCCCGCTTCTCTAATGACTGCAAAACCTCACGAGCACTTTTCCCTTTTGATTGGCTCAACTCCTGCGAAGCCTCTTTCACCATTTGTGCCAGCTTTTTAGCCGCCGCCTTTTCTTGCTCACTCAAACCTTCCAGCGACTCAAACAAAGCCGCCTTATCCGCCAACTGCTCCGCCTGGTTTTG
>JAKISY010000139.1 GCA_021648365.1 Verrucomicrobiales bacterium | reverse complement strand
TTTTCTCAAAGGTTCAATAACTGGGGGAATCATCGAGAAATTCATATCTTCAAGAATCGATAGAAAGAGGGCTGCGTCCATGCGCTTTGCCGGGTGATGCGCAATCCACTAACTTATCACTCTCCAGAAATGATGTATAGCCCAAATAAATCAGGTTATTTTTCATTTCGTATTTTTTAGCCCATTCAAGGCTATTTCTTTTAAAGCGCTCCAACGAAATATTGTTACTCATACTATCCATTTCAATCAGTCGGATTTCGTTTTTGCTAACGCGCTTCGGCTTGAGAGAGGGTTTATTAGTTGAAGTGTAATATTTTGCATAGTCGTTATTAGTGACGCAACTTGATAAACAGATCATAGATCCAAGGAGAACAGGAACGGATCTAAGTAGACGTTTGAAAAAATAATTTATATTCATAGCTACGGGGTGGCTTAAAACAATGTTACACCTGAATCCGTGAGTTAAAAGTTAAAAAGAGTCGGCAGCCCGCCATTTGTAATGATGTTTTTTAAGTGGAGACTCCCCTAATAAAATATGGAAAAACAGCGGCTTCAGTCTCGATGCCGGAGAAAAGCCCATCGCCGCTAACGATGTCGAAGGCCGTCGCCGTCTCGCCGAGTATCTGTTACGCGCACCGTTCTCACTGGAAAAAATCACCTGAAACGAAAGCTCCCAAAAAGTGATCTACCGTTCCAAACGGAGTTGGCACACCAAGCAGAATTTCAAAATCTTCACAGCCGCCGATTTCATTGCCGCCATCGTCGAACACATCCCACCAAAAGGCCAGCAAACCGTCCGATATTACGGACGATACTCCAACAAAAGCCGCGGTCTCGATGCCAAACACGGTCGCGCCCGCCCCGAATTGGAATCTCCAAACCAACCCGAAAAAAAGCAGATGTCACAACCGACGCTTTTCATCTTACCCGCACCAGAAGCAAAAAGCCGCAGCGCCTTGCGTCCACTCTGGCGCGACCTCATCATGAAAATCTGGTCTGCCCGCCGAAGCCTTGGCGAAGGCTGGGGGCGAAGATCCGCTTATTTGTCCCTGTTGTAAAGGCAAGATGAAAATCATCGGCACGATGATTCGCCGTGAAGAAGTTGAATTCTTCTTGCGCCTTCATGGATTATGGGAAGGGCTAATTGGTCTTCCACCACCACCCGATCCACCCTTTGACATCGAGACACTTGAGCCGCTCAATATCCCTCCACAAAACTCATGGGGATGGAGTGATGACCTTCATTCGCCCCCGCTGAATGGTGGGATGACGGAACGGATGTATGGGACTGCCACGGCGCGATAGTGCATTCATAGTAGCGAAGCCTGATCGCAGAGGGTGCCGAAGGCAGCATAACCCCAGAACTTGATCTCGGCGATGGAACGGTTCTTGTTTTGGATGCAGAATATCCGGAACACACGGAGTAAATACTCCTCCCGTCTAAAGTCTAAAGCCTCCCGACTAATAAAAAACTCTCCAAATCTGGGGAGAAGGCACCACCGTATCCCGACCTCACCGTTTTTACATTAAATAAACGTGACCCACGATCTCAGGTCGCTGTTGATTGACATTCAATCAAAACGGTGGCTAAATTGGGAGCATGAGAGCCATTTTAGCCTTTCCTCCCCCTGCACCCCCTCCAATCCCGGCTTCCGCCAGCAGTCAAACGTCAGGGCTAAAAAAGCAATTTCCTAGCAGTTGACATTCTCTCAAAACGATGGCTAAATTGGGAACATGAGAGCCATTTCACCCTTTCCTCCCCCTTCACCCCCTCCAATCCCGGCTCCCGCCCGCAGTGGAACGTCAGGGTTGAAAAAGCAAATTCCTAGCAGTAAGGCGAGTCCGCACAAATTCATCCTGCGCAATGTAACGCCTTTTCATGGAGCTATCAGAATGGGCGACTGGAAACTGATTCACAATGGCCACGTCCGCGCTAACGCAACAAGTGCTGATGAAAAAGAAACCTGGAAACTTTTCAATATCAAGCTCGACGCTTCGGAAAAGAATGACCTCAGCAAAAAACGCCCGAAAGTTTTCGCACGGCTGAAAGCAAAATTGGATCAACTGGAGAATGAAGCCGTCGAAGCCAATATCGCTCCGAACCGACCGATTTACCGTTCCGAAAATCTGGGGTCAGGACGATTGAAGACAGCGATCATGGAGGGGCTGCATCTTGCTGCCCAATCAAACGGCGGCTGGAAGCACGCCGCTCCCAGGAAATAATCACCTTTACCTATTGCGATGCAAACCACCCTATCAATGATACAAAGCGTTCGTTCTCGACTCCGGTTTCTCTTTTGCATCCCAATCCTTTGCAGCTCTTTATTGGCCGCAGACAAACCAAACATCCTGCTCATCCTCGTCGATGATTTGAAACCCGCGCTGGGATGCTACGGAGACAAATTTGCGATCACTCCAAACATCGACAAACTGGCAAGTCGCGGGATGCGTTTTGACATGGCTTATTGCAATCAGGCGGTCTGTGCACCTTCTCGATTTACACTAATGTTAGGATCGCACTCCACTTCGACAGGGCTTTATGGATTGAACAGCCAACTCCGCGAAATCCTGCCCGATGCCGTGACGATGCCGCAATATTTTGCAAAACACGGATACCGCACTGAATCACTGGGAAAAATATTTCATATCGGTCATGGAAACATCGGTGATCCCAAATCGTTTTCCGTTCCGCATTTTGCAGAAAAAGTAATCGAATACAATGATCCAGCCAGCACGCCGGGCGCTGAACTCACGCGCGAAGAGGCATTCTTTACCAATCAAAGACTGAACGAAGTGAAAACTCTACCGCGCGGCGCAGCGTTTGAATCGCCTGATGTGCTGGACGAATCCTACGCCGATGGTCGTGTCGCAGCAGAGACCATCAAGCGTCTCCGCGCTGCGAAAATCCGAAGCGGAAAAAACGACACTCCATTTTTCATCGCTGCTGGATTCGCCCGGCCTCACCTCCCCTTTTCAGCACCGAAAAAATACTGGGACCTTCATGATCCCGACAAACTGCCCTTTCCCGAATACCAGGATCACCCCGCCGGTTCACCCAAAGTTGCGCGAAAACGCGGGGGTGAAATTCGCAATTATTTCCCCGTCCCCGACAAAGGCGATCCCGCCCCGATTCCAGACGAAGTGAAGCGGAAGCTCATTCATGGCTACTATGCCAGCACCAGTTTCGTTGACGCACAAATTGGAAAAATCATCAATGCTATCGACGAACTCGATCTGGCCGAAAATACCATCATCGTTCTGTGGGGCGATCACGGGTTTCATCTCGGAGACCTTGGCATCTGGACCAAGCACACCAACTACGAACAAGCCAACCGAATCCCGATCCTCATCACCGCCCCCGGCATCACGAAACCTGACACATCAACCAAACAACTTACTGAAAGCGTGGATCTTTTTCCAACCCTCGCGGAACTCGCCGGACTCCCGAAACCAACAGGCCCGCAACCCATCGATGGGATCAGTCTCGTCCCTGTCCTGAAAAATCCCGCCGCCCGCATTCGGGATCATGCCTTTCACGCCTACCCAAAAGAAAAAATGGGCCGCGCCATCCGGACGGAACGATATCGCTTCGTTGAGTGGAAAAAGCCGGGCGGAAAAACGGCCAAAGCAGTGATCGAATTATACGATTACCAATCCGACCCTAACGAGACACGAAATCTGGCGAAAGAAAAGCCGGAAGTGGTAGCGAAATTGAGGAAGATTCTGGCGCAGTATCCCGAAGCTTTTTTCCACCCATAGAAATTCCATTTCTACTAGTGTTCGACCATACTAACAGTAGAATCATTTACTAACCGGGCATGAACCAGTAAAATCGGACGATTACAAAATGCTTATTGCACCCCCTCCAATCCCGGCTTCCGCCAGCAGTCAAACGTCAGGGTTAAAAAAGCAATTTCCTAGCAGTTGCAGAAACAACAACACGAGTTACTCTAAGGCGTTCGCGCCTTATCACATCGCTGTGTTGGGTTTCCATGTTTAGTTGCTGCCTCTTTAAGCCCGTATCTGTCTGTCTATAAATTTGCCCGACAGCAATAATGCTGGATTTTGAGGGCCGGAGTCAAGTCCCCTATTTATTTGGACTGCCATCGGGCTTGACGGTGAAAATATCCTGTGTTCTAATCTCAAAAATAAACCGCTATCACCCATTTCTCCTACTGACACTCTCCAACCCCGGGCTGTGGAAAAGGAAAGGGAAGAAAGGCGGAAAAGTGAATTCCTGGCAGTTAACTGAGAGGGGAAGTCCAGATAATTTCAGGCGAAGCGATGCTCAATCAAAAAATATTTCCTATGCATTATCCAGGTGACAAATTTTGGATTCGCTCCGGCGTCAAGATCAACTTACTTTCGGTAATCTTACTTTGGCTTGTTGGCAGCCCCCTTTTCGCCACAGACTGGCCCATGTGGCGTTACGATGCCGAACACCGTGCAGCCTCTCCCGAAAACCTCCCCGATGAGCTGCAACATCAATGGACTTTAAAACTCTCGCCCCGCGAACAGGTCTGGGACGACCCCTTGAACCACGACCTGATGCCCTACGACCGCGTCTTCGAACCGATCGTCCTGGGCAAGCGAATGTTCGTGACTTTTAATGATTCCGACAAGGTCGTGGCCTACCACACTGACGATGGTAGCGAATTGTGGAGTTTCTACACTGACGGCCCTGTCCGACTTCCACCGGTGGGACATAAATCAAATATCTACATCACCAGTGACGACGGCTTTCTTTATTGCCTCGACGCCGAGACCGGCGCGCTTTGTTGGAAATTTTCCGGCGGCCCTTCCTCGTTGAAAGTACTCGGCAATAAACGTCTCATCTCCGCATGGCCCGCCCGTGGCGGCCCAGTGATCCGCGACGGACATGTATACTTCGCTGCCAGCATCTGGCCCTTCATGGGCACGTTCATCTATTCCCTGGACGCTGACAGCGGCGCTGTGGAATGGGTGAATGATAGTACCGGCGCTCAATACATCAAACAACCGCACAGCGCGCCTTCCTTCGCTGGCGTCGCTCCTCAGGGAACTCTCGTCGCCACTGACAAATACCTCCTTGTTCCCGGTGGGCGTTCAGTCCCTGCTGCTTTCGACCGCTCTACCGGCGAATTTAAATATTTTGAAATCAATGCCGGAGGCAAAGGTCACGGAGGCTCCTTCGTGATCGCCAATGGAGCCGAATTTTTTGTCCACACCCGCTACCGGGGTGTTAGTAGCTACGATTTAACCAGTGGCAAACGGGGTTCATTCACCTGCAACGAACCCGTTCTGACTACGAACTATATCTATACATCCGACCATGCAGGAAAAAAGATGGTGCAGGTGATCAATTCGAAAAAGAAGCAGGTATGGTCGATTGCGGCAGACGGCACCGGCGATCTGATCAAAGCCGGTAACAGGCTCTATGCAGGCGGAAAGAACTCCCTTACCGCAATCGACCTTTCCGAAAGCGGGCATCAGGGAGTTCCTGCCTGGACCCGTAAAGTCAATGGAAATATCCAACGCCTACTTGCTGCCAATGGGAAACTTTTCGCAGTAACCCTTGACGGTCAAATTATGGCATTTGGCGCTGGTCCACATTCAGATCGGACCATCGTCCCGGAGACCTGGAAGCCCGTCGTCACCGCCGCATCTCGTGCCGCAAAACTTTTAGAGCAAACAAAATCCAGCGAAGGTTACTGCCTTTGGTATGGCATTGACGACATCGAACTTCTTGAGGCGGTGCTCACCGGCTCTGATCTGCGCATCATTGCTGTCGAACCTAACGCAAAAAAAGTCTCACAGCTTCGGCGCCGATTCGATGCTGCCAATCTTTACGGCGACCGCATCACCATCCATCAGGGCACCCCGGCCACTTTCAAAGCACCGCCATATATTGCCCATCTCGTTCACGTCAGTCCCTCTGTCGGACAACTGACAAAAAGTGTGCTTGCATCCCTTTACAACTCAGTGCGCCCCTATGGCGGAGCGCTCTCACTTGATCCCGCTATTCGCGAACTGGTCGAGACGGCCGATCTGAAACGCGGGAAGATCACGGAGAATGATTCCGGCCTGGTAGTATTCCGGGAAGGCGCGCTACCCGAATCCGCCGACTGGACCCACCAATATGGCGATATCGCCAACACAGTAAAATCCGACGACAGCCGCCTCAAACTCCCGCTCGGGGTCCTGTGGTTTGGCGGCAGTTCGAATGAGCACGTCCTTCCGCGTCACGGCCATGGCCCGCCCGAACAGGTCATCGGCGGGCGCATGTTTATTGAGGGCATCAACAGCCTCAGTGCCCGCGACGTTTACACAGGCCGGGTCCTCTGGATCCGCCATTTTGACGACTTGGGCACCTTCGGCATCTACTACAACGAAACCTACGAAGACACACCGCTAGATCCAGCCTACAACCAAAAACACATCCCCGGAGCGAACGGTCGGGGAGCAAATTATGTGGCCACCGAGGACGCGATTTATCTGGCAATTGACGACGGCTGCCACGTCCTCGATCCACAGACAGGTGAAACAAAAAGGATCATTCGTCTGACCAAATCCCCCGGACAGAGTAATGCACCGAAATGGGGTTTTATCGGCATCTACGAAGACATTCTTATCGGCGGCAAAGGCTTTGCCAATTTCAGCCAAAAATACGCTGCCGACGGTGAAGCAGTGGATCCATCCATCGAAGACTATTCGGCAAGCGACGGACTGGTCGGCTATGACCGTCACACAGGTGAACAGCTTTGGGAAATCTCTGCACAGCATAGCTTTCTGCACAACGGTATCGTTGCCGGAAATGGTCGCATCCACTGCCTCGACAAACTACCCAAAAGCGCCGAAAAAAAAATAAAGCGCCGTGGACGGGCTGTTCCCGACACCTATCGGATTGTCACTCTCGACAGCCGCACTGGAAAACAACTGTGGGCTCATAACAAGGATATATTTGGATCCTGGCTCAGCTACTCAAGCAAACACGACATCCTCCTCCAGGCCGGTGCCAAAGCCAGCGACCGATTGAAAGATGAGGTTAAACAGGGCATGATCACCTATCGTGGCAAAAGCGGGGCCATCGTCTGGCAGCGCAGGGACATCAGTTATTCCGGACCGTGCATTCTTCACAATGAATTGATTATCGCCAACGCGGATCAGCACTCAAATAAAAAGAACAAAAGCAAGGCCAGCACCGTGTTCAGTCTGCTCGACGGTTCAGATCAAACGATAGTCAATCCGATCACCGGAGCCAGTGAGCCCTGGAGAATCGTCCGGGGCAAAGGCTGCAACTCGATCATCGCCAGTGAAAACTTTCTGACCTTCCGCGACGGTGCCGCGAGTTACTACGATCTGGAGAATCCCAGTGGCATCGGTAGTTTCGGCGGATTCAAATCCGGTTGCACCGCCAATCTCATTGTAGCCAACGGAGTTCTCAACGCTCCCGATTACACCCGTACCTGTAGCTGTTCATATCAGAATCAAACTTCGCTCGCGCTGATCCATATGCCGGATGTGGAACTCTGGACCTCCAGCCTGCTCGGCGGTTCCAATAAAGACACCGATTCGATCAGCCGGCTCGGCATCAATCTCGGTGCCCCTGGAGACCGACAGTCCAAAGCCGGGACGATGTGGCTCGATCACCCTTCGGTCGGCGGCAGTTCTCCGGCAGTTAATATTGAGGTAGTTGGCGAAGGGTTGGAATATTTTCGACAACACACATCCGCAATCAAAGGATCTGACCTGCCGTGGGTCATGGCCTCCGGCGCCCGCAATGTTCAGAGCATTATCATTCGCCCGCAAATACAGCGCGACACAGTTTCAATTGCATCGCATCCCGGCATCATCGCCGCCGACCACAAGTCCGACACCGGCGAGGAATCCGCGAACGGTAAAGTGACGATCACTAGCAGCGATCTGGAATTGACTAGAAACAAATCTCCGCAAATCGTTGGCATCCGTTTTCGCGACCTGAAGCTGAAGCGCGGACAGAAGATACCTCCGACCTTCATTCAATTCACCGCCGATGAAACCGGTTCGGAACCGACTCAACTGTCCATCCGCGCCGAAGCGACTGATCATGCGGAGGAATTCATCCCGAAGGCCGGAAACATTTCCCGCCGAAAGCAAAGCAAAGCCTCCGTGTCATGGTCCCCGAAGCCTTGGCTTAAAGAAGGCGAATCCGGCCCCAGGCAAACCACACCTGATTTGGCATCGCTCATCGCTGAAGTCACCGCCCGTCCCGGCTGGAAGCCAGGCAACGCCATCGCTTTTATCATCACCGGCAAGGGGCTACGGGTTGCTCAATCCAGAAAGAAGGGTGCCCCGAAGATTAATATGCAGAAGGATGCCAAAATTGGGCGGAGTAAGCCGGTAAAATCGGCTCCGGAAAAGAGTTATTCTATCCTTTTGTACTTTGCAGAGCCTGAGTTACTGAAGCCCGGAGAACGTGTTTTCGACGTAGCGCTTCAGGATAAGACAGTTTTAAGGAATGTTGACCTGGCAAAGACAAGTGGAAAAAATCAAGGTCTAGTCAAACGATTTGAAGGTGTTCGTGTCTCCGATGTTCTGAAAATTACCCTAAAGAAATCCCCAGGCTCAACGCGACAACCGATCTTGTCCGGAGTGGAGCTGATAGCCGAATGATTGTGATGCCTTTCTTCGCTCTCACCATTCGCTACGATTCCTATAAGTTCAGTTAGCTCAAGTTTCCTTTTTCCTTAGTTGCAATGGTCAATATTGAACTATCTTCAATATTATTCGGTCGTAAGTCGTTGATTATCAGTAAAAATATTTCCAAAATGGCAATGTAGTGCCTATTTCGTCAGGAAGGGTCTTGGTTTTTAGGTTTTCCTATAGCAGTTTTGCTGCGTGTATTTTAGAACCAAATCCATTGCACCCCCTCCAATCCCGGCTCCCGCCCGCAGTCAAACGTCAGGGTTAAAAAAGCAAATTCCTCGAGTTTTAAGTGGAGGAAGTTTTAAGTGGAGGTTCCCCTAGTAAAGTGGAGGTTCCCCTAGTAAAATAATGTTGCCTTTGTCTGGAGCCGCTGATAAGCTGGGAATACACAAACAGAAAGGTTCCCCTAGTAAAGTGGAGGTTCCCCTAGTAAAATAATGTTGCCTTTGTCTGGAGCCGCTGATAAGCTGGGAATACACAAACAGAAAGGAAATCGATTATGAGGAAAATACGGGAGTTTTTATTGGGGCCGGAGGGGCAGACGAACTATTATCATGTGGTGAGTCGGACGGCGGGGAGGCATATTTTGTTTGGGGATGAGGAGAAGGAGGTTTTTCGCATTTTGATGCTCAAGCAGTTGAAATTCTCGGGACTGCGTGCGCTAGCGTGGTGTTTTATGGGCAACCATTTTCATTTGTTGCTGGAGGTGCCGGATAAGGAGATGGCTACGCGGGGGTGGTCGCGGGAGGATTATTTGCAAAGGCTTGATGTTTTTAAGCGTGAGTGGACGACGAAGCAGGCGCTCGATGAGGTGGAGCGTTGTCGGGAGATGGGGGCTGAAACGCGGTTGGATGAAATCGCGGAGTCGGTGAAGGGGCGTTTGTTTGATCTGTCGATGTTCATGAAGGAGTTGAAGCTGAAAATGACGCTGGCTTATAACAAAAAACATGGGCGTTGCGGGACTTTGTGGGAGGGGCCGTTTAAGAGTGTTTTATTGCAAGGAGCGGATGAAGGGGAAAGCAGTGATGCGCTGCGCATGGTGGCGGCTTATATCGATCTGAATCCGATTCGGGCGGGGCTGGCGAAGGAGCCGGAGGGCTACCGCT
>JAKISY010000138.1 GCA_021648365.1 Verrucomicrobiales bacterium | reverse complement strand
TGGGTGGCGGCTTGGTCTACGCCGTTTTGTTCGCTGTTGTTGTTGGAGTGAAGCTGCGTTTTCGATTCTGACTTTCTCTCTGAAATGAATGTTGCACAAAATCTCCCCAAAAATCAATCCTGAATTTCTGTGAGTCTGTTTGCGTTCGATTCTCCATATATTTTGCAGCGAACTAGTTGTTTATCTTACAACGGAAAATACAGGTTAATTCCTTTATATCCGACCATAGGATAATACAGCGGCAAAAATTTTCCATTGGAAAATACAGCGGATATGGAGGCTATCCTTTATTGGCTTCGCTAACAGCTTGATGCAGGGAGAAAGGAGGCTTTCGGATAATAACTAAAAAGGTTGTTTTTTCCAGTAATCGCTTCAATCCAACAAGCGTGTAAGCGTAGTAGGTGTTTTTTTGTGAGGAATCAAAAAGTGAAATCACAACTCAAAACGGGCAGAGGATTGGCTGTTATGACTTCCGATAGCTCTGAGGCAAGTTCAGAAGCTATCTTTGGGGTTTTTGCAATGATCATTTTGGAGATGGCTTGGAAGAGCCTTCTCCTGCCCGCTCTACAGCATCGATCATAGCAATCGCATGTCGCCCAATATACCAGTATGTGGCAACAAAGGTAATTAGAATGAGTAAGGGATAATCCCATCCTATGTAACCACCTATAAGGATCTTAAAGAATCCCATGCTGTCGATATAATACTGTATGGCAGAACCAATCGCGAACAGCAAGATGACGCAGTAAATCAAAAGAACACGAGCCTTTTTTCCACGACTTATGTAACTTAATAACATGCCAAGAATCCCCGCGACAACGTTTGTCGCGCAGAAGAGTCTCAGGTCACTAAGTAGTTCATTCAAGGACTTGTTGTAATGCTTACGGAGCGCATCTTTCCAGCCGAGGAATTTCCCCCTAAGCTTGCTTAGCTTTCCCTGCGGCTCTGGAGGAGCTGTTTCTGATGTCATGCGTCTCACAAAGGCTATTGGATCGGCACGATACGCTTCGATCTCATCAGTAACGGCTTCCCGATGCTTTTCACTTAAAAACTTCTTGCTCAGAGGAGACTCAATAAGTTCTTCCGCAGCACTTACACCTTTCTCTGAATACTTGGCTGTTTTCTCTACGACCAGGTTCCTCGCCACTTCATGAATTTTCCCCTCAGCTGCAAATGATCCGATGAACAGTAATAAGAAGATCAGCGAGACCAAGCCACTGACGGTTAGCATAATTATTCTCATGGTGAAATAAGGATCAAATCGCTAGGATTTATTTGTAGAAAGTATTTATGGGGATTTCAACTTCCTTGCAAAAACTGCTGCGTTTTTTTCTAATCTCTCGATCCTGGAGTGATTTTCAGTTTGAGGCGTTTGCCGTCTCGTAGTATTTCGATGGCGACTTCTTCGCCGATCTTCACTTCGCCGATGACGTAGGTGTAGTCGTAGATATTTTTGATCTCTTTGTCGCCGAGTTTCATGATCACGTCGCCGCTCTGGATGCCTGCTTTGGCAGCGGGGCCTTTTTGGGCGACTCCGGAGAGTTTGACTCCGACGATATCTCCCTGAGCGTAGTCTGGCACGGTTCCGAGGTAGGCGCGCAGTCCGCCTCGGCTGCCTTTGTTCTTAGGTGGATCGACTTTGATGTAATCGGGGGCTTTGTCACGGGTGATCAGACCACGAGCGATCAGTGCCATCAGGCGGCTGATTTTTTGGGTGCCGGGGAAGTTGATTTTATCCACGGTGTCGCGTGGGGAGTGGTAGTCTTCGTGGGCGCCAGTGAAGGCACTGAGGATGGGCACGCCGCGCAGGTAAAAGGAGGTGGCGTCGGTGGCGAGGTAGGTGTCCTTCTGGGTGACGATGGGTAAACCTACGGGCACATTGCGGCGTTCGATCTCACCTGTCCACACGCTGCTAGAGCCGACGCCTTGTAATACTAGGTTTTTTTTGAGCCTGCCGACCATATCCAGATTGAGGCAGGCGGCGAGGTGTTGGCTGAGTTCGGGTGCTTTGGCGTGGGGGTGGGCTTTTTTGCCATCGGTTTGTTGTTTGACGTAGTGACTCGATCCGATCAGCCCTAGCTCTTCTCCTGACCATGCGGCAAAAATAATGTCGCGTTTCATTTTGAGTTTGCCTGCTTTTTTTTGTGCTACCAGGTATTGTGCGATCTCCAACATCGCGGCGGTGCCGGAGGCGTTGTCATCGGCGCCGTAGTGGATGGCGTTTTTTTCGTCATCGTGAGCGAGCGAACCTTGGCTTTCGCCGTGACCGAGGTGATCGACGTGCGCACCGAGGATGATGGCGGGTCTTTTTTGAGCTTCGGCATCATCGCTGATCAGGCGGGCGAGCACATTGCGACCGATGCGCTTTTCTTGTTTGATGTCGATGTGGGCGCTGAGCGAGGCGTCGGGAATTTGGAAGCCTGCTGCCATTTTGCCTTGGTCGAGTTGATCTTGTAGCGTCTTGAGAGTTTTGCCGCTGCCTTTGAGCAGTTGGGTGGCGACCTCGCGGGTGATCGAAATGGCGGCGATGCCCGAATCTGCCATCGAGGCGTCGAAGGTTAGGCGAGTCAGTTCGCTTTTTGATTTGGAGTTGGGGCCAGTGACAAAGATGATGCCACGCGCGCCTTTTTGTCGCGCGGTGAGGGCTTTGTAGCGCAGGGCGGAGCTTCGTGCGAAGCGGTGGGATTGCTCTTTGCTAACGTCTTCGGGGGAGTAGCGGAAAACCATCACCCATTTATCGGTCACGTCGAGGTGGTAGTAGGAGGTGTAGGTATCGAATTTTTTGCCGTCAGCATCGGTACTGGCTTTGAGTTCGATGCCGTAACCGGCAAAGGCGATGGCGGATTTCTCGATGGTTCCGGTTTTTGAAAAAGAAAGCGGTCGCCAATCTTGGTCGGCGGTGATTTTTTTGTTTTTTGCAGCTTTACTGTTTTGCAGTTCAAGTTGGTTGTCTGCACCGAGATCAACTCCTGCGGTGAATTCAAAATCCTGAAAATAGGAATTGTCGGTGCCTGCCGGAGCTAAGCCGAGGTCTTGGAAGAGGTCGGCGACATAGGCGGTAGCGAGTCGTGCACCGGCGGTTCCGGTGAGACGCCCTTCTAGTTCTTCGGAGGCGAGGTAGGCGATGTGTTGGTGTAGATCGTCTTCGGTGATGTCGTCACTGGTGGTGAGCAGCTTGGGGGCATGGGTTTTAGGGCTTTTGCTTTCAACAAGAGCCGTGGTGGTTTTTTCTCCATCGAGTCCCAACAGGGTGCGCGCGGCTTGGTGGTTCCATTGAGCGCGGAAGATTTGCGATTTTTTACCAGAGGTGCGGTTACTGGTCCATGATAGAGTTTTGCCATCGGGAGAGAAGGCGGGCAGTCCATCAAAACCATCGGTGTAGGTGACTCGCACGGGGGCTTTTTTGCCTGAGGTATCGACGAGGTAGAGTTCGAAGTTCGCAAAACCTTGCAGGTTGGTGGCGAAGATCAAGTAGTCGCCGCTGGGGTGAAAGTAGGGTGCCCAGGACATGGCTTTGAGGTGGGTGAGTTGTTGCTCTCCGCTGCCATCGATGTTCATGGTGAAAATCTCGGCGGTATCGCCTTCGCGGGAGAAACGGCGCCAGCAGATCTTGCTGCCATCGGCGTTGAAAAATGGGCCGCCGTCGTAACCGGGACTGGTGGTCAGGCGTTTGACGTTTTTGCCGTCGGCATCCATGAGGTAGAGATCCATCATGAAGGAGGGATTTTTCTCGAACCACTGTTGGTCTTCGGTATTGAGTTTGTCGGTGTAGCCTGCGCGGTTGGAGGCGAAGAGGATGTGTTTGCCATCGGGGCTGTAGCAGCCTTCGGCGTCGTAGCCTAGGGTGTTGGTGAGGTTGCGGTATTTTTTGCTGGAGAAATCGTATTCTTGGATTTCGTAGGTGGGGTCGTAGTCCCACGAATAACGTTTTTGTTTGCCGCTTTTGCGCAGTTCGATTTCTGCTTGTTGTTTTTCACGCGCATCGGGATCGTCTTGGGTGGAGGCGTAAATGGCTTTTTTGCCATCGGGGTGCAGCCAGGCGCAGGTGCTTTTGCCGTGACCGGGGGAGACTTGTTGTGTGTCACCAGTTTCCAGATCCATGGTGTAGATTTGGAAAAAAGGATTGTCACTGACTCGTTCACTCTGAAAGATCATCGACTTGCCGTCGGCGCCAAAATAACCTTCGCCAGCGCGTTTGCCTTCGAAGGTGAGCTGACGGGTTTCGCTGATCAGCACGGCTTCCGATTTTTCTGGATCGGCTTTGCTTTTTTGCTCGGCACTGTGACTAGGGCTGAGACTGACGCTGAGTGCGGCGGCGAATAATAAAGGACGGGGCAGGCGTATCGGTGGTTTCATGCTTGGATAAAAAAGAGGTTGAAAGTTAGGGCAGTGAAAAAGACGAGCTGTTCACACGGCATCGGAGACGGAGGAGAAGTGGAAATCATCGACCAGCAGTGGGGGGATGTGCATCGGCATCGAGCTTTCGCTACCGAGCACGCGTTCGGGAGTGCCTGAGGCGATGAGATTTCTCAAAATGTTAGTGGGGCTTTCATTGAAGCGGAAGTTGTTCACGGGGCGACTGATTTTGCCATTTTCGATCAGGAAGGTGCCGTCGCGGGTGAGTCCGGTGTAGAGCAGGGTCTGTGGCTGCACCATGCGCAGGTACCACAGTCGTGTGATGAGGATGCCGCGATCGACTTGGCTGATCAGTTTTTCCAAGGGCTGGTTGTCTCCGGGCATGATGAGATTGCCAGGGGCAGGGATGGCTGGGATTTGTTGTTTTTTTGCCCAATAGCGCCCGCAGTGTAGATGCTTGAGCGTTCCTTGGCTGATCCACTCGGTGCGTTGCTTTGGTAGTCCATCGCTAGAGCAAATAGAGGAGGGGGCGGCTTGGTAAGTGGGGTCGGAGTAGAGGCTGGCTTTTTTTCCGAAGAGGTTTTGCCCAATAGGATCGCCTTTGCTTAGCTGGTTGAGAAAGCTGCGTTTTTCGTCACTGCTGCGTTGGCTGAGTGACCACAGTAAGAGGTTGATGAGATCGCGTGCGGCACTGGCTTCGAGGATCACCGGGTAACGTGCGGCGGGAAGGTCGCTCGCTTGAACGGATTGCAGGGCTTTTTCGACTGCGCGATCGGCGGTGCTTTTGAGCGTGAGGTCTTTGCTATCTGTAACTTGAGTGCTTGCCCATCCCGAACCATTGCCTTGCTGGGTGCGAGCGGTGATGGAGAAATCTACGACCGTGGAAGGTTGGTAAACGAACAGACCTGCGCTAGTTGCCATCGCACTGGCGGAGGTCTTGCGAGATAAATAGCCTGCACCTGCGACTTTTGCTGCGCGGGTGCTATCGATGGCTGCTTGCAACCAGTTTGCGAGTTGATCGGGTCCACTGGCTGCGGTGTGGGCGGAAAAGCTGTTGGCTTTGAGGTAGCTTTGTGCTGCCAGTGGCGGCATGAATTCGGGATTGGGAGGGGAGAGCCGTGCCATTTGCTCCGAACGTGTCACGGCTTGTTGCAGCGAGTGGGCATCGGTCTGATTCCAACTGACGCTTGCCGAGCGGGTGCCGAAGTTGGATGTGATGCTCAGGGAGAGCAGGTTTTGCGAGGCGTTGCTGGTGATGTCATTGTTGGCAAAACGTAAGTTAGCGTGGTGGGCAGCGCTCACATGAACCACAGCCGAGTCGGCTTTGGAAAGCTTGAGGATTTTTTCCGTTAAGGTGCGGAGATCTTGTTCGCTTGGAATCATGATTAGGCTCCGGCTTCTGCTTGAGTGTTTAAAACTTGGATTTGACGAAATCGAGCTGGCACGGCTCCATGGGATACGGGGGCGGATTGGGTGGGGCGTCCTTTACCACAATTAAAAGCGCCGCCTAGTTCGTAAGTTCCCTTGCCGCCCAGCCCATCGCAGGCGTTCCAGAATTCCACTGAGTTGCCTTGGTAGGCGACGTCTTTATACATGCCGGCAAGTTTGCCATTTTTGATTTTGTGAAAAGTCTGACCCGTGAACTGAAAGTTGTAGCGTTGTTGGTCGATGCTCCAACTGCCTGAGCCGACAATGTAGATGCCGTCCTCGACATCGGCGATGAGGCTGTCGGCGGTGATTTGCTCATCGGCACCTGGCTGCAGAGAGATATTGGGCATGCGCTGTAGCGGGAAGGACGAAAAGCTATCGGCGTAAGCGCAGCCGTTGGAATGTTCGCGTCCGATCAGAGAGGCTTGTCCGAGTGCCATCTGGTAGTTGGTGAAGCGTCCTTGGTCGATGATGTTGAACTCTTTGCCTGAGGTTTTCACGCCATCGTCGTCATAGGCGATGGTGGAGAGTCCCTTGGCTTGAGTACGGTCGGCGCGCACGGTGACGATGTCGCTGGCGTATTGCAGTTTGTCTAATAAGGGAGGTTTGACAAAGGAGGTGCCGGCGAAGTTGGCTTCATAGCCTAGCGCTCGGTCTAGTTCGGTGGGATGGCCGATGGTTTCGTGAATGGTCAACCACAAGTTGCTCGGGTGGATGACTAGATCGAGTGGTGCGCCTTTGACTCCAGGTGCGGCGAGTTTTTCTTTGGCTTGCTCCACTGCTAGAGCGATCTCTTGATCAAAAGGGTAGTCTTTGAAATACTCGTAACCGGTGCCTTGCGGTGCGGCGAGGCTGTCACGGCTGGCAAATCCGCCTTTTTTTGGATCTAAAACGGTGACGGAGAAATAGGGGCGCAGACGCACACGGGATTGTTCGATGCGACTACCCACTGAGTTGGCGAGCCATTTTTGCTCACGCACTTGCACCAGACCCGAGCGGCAGAATTTGGCTCCTGCGTTTAGTGCTAGGTCATTGATGTGTAACAGGCGATCAGCTTTTTCTTCTAGTGCTATCGAGAAAGGGTCGATCTGCATCGGCATTTGCCAGGTGTCTTGGTAGGCGTTGAGCGTTTCGAGATCGACGGCATGCAGGCGTTTGCCTTTTTGTTGTTTGGCGATGGCAATGGCGGTGATGATGAGTTTTTGCACTTCGGCTTTGGAGATCTGATGACTAGCCGCAAACCCCCAGGCTCCATCGACCAGCACTCGCACGCAACAGCCACTGTCTTCGGAAAAATTTACCGATTGCACCGCTTTTTCCCGGGTGTGGATGCTTTCAGAGGCGCTTTGTTCGATACGGAATTCAGCAAAGCTGGCTCCGAGTCCCGTCGCTTGGCTGAGGACGTGGTCGGAGAGTTCGGCAAACTGCAAGGCTAAAGAGCTGGGCTGGCTTGGAGCCAGCGACTCAGCTATGAGCGATGGCTGTGGACAAGCCGCCAGTATGCCCGAGGCAGTGATGGTGGCAGTGCTTTGTTGTAAAAAAGTTCTTCGTTTCATTCCCGTAGTTCTTCGGGTAGAGCGTTCTGATTGAGCTTTTTCTTCTCTTTTCTTTTGCGCATTTCTTCAAACTCTTGATCGCGGCGAGATAGGGTGTTGGCGTATTTTTTTGCTAACACTGCGATATGGGCGGTGACGTTGGCGGCTTGCTCGTCGGTGATATACTGAGTCATTTGGTGCATTTTGTGCCCTTTTTCGTCAGCAGGGTTGCCGCCACGGATGCCTTTGCGGAATTTGTAGATTTGTGCGCGAATATACCAGTCTTGCAGGCCGATGAGCGGGGCACTGCCAAAAACGATCTCGCCTTTGCCATTGAAGCGATGACATTTGGCGCAGACGGTCATGAAAACTTCTTTGCCCTTGTTGGCATCGCCACCGAGTTGATTTTGGGTGGGGTGCATGGGCATGGCGGCGATCAGTTTGGAGAGTCCGGCGGTTTGTCGCGCATCTATGGCGGTGATGATGTTGTGCATGATTTGCCCTGCAGGATCTTCCGCGCTGATTCCTCGTAGGTCGCTACGGAATTTCTCGATCTGGGTGGTGACATACCAAGAGGGCAAGCCGGCGATGGAGGGCGCTTTGAGGGTGGCTGAGCCTTCGCCTTTTTTGCCATGGCAATTTGAGCAGACTTTAGCGAAAAGGTCGTCCGCGCTGATGTCGGCGGGTAAATCTATTTGAGCAGCAGGTGGGGAATGCTCGGCTTTGCTTTGCTTTTCTTCTGCGAATCCAGTGAAAAGCGAGAGAGTCAACGCTAGATAAAAGTGCAAAGTAAATTTCATCTTGCTATTGTTGTATATTAGGTACATCTTTCAAGTATAATTATTCAGCGATGCAGTTGAGCAAATTTACAGATTATTCGCTTCGTGTACTTATTTACACTGCGGCGAGACGTCCTGACAAGGTTTCTATCACAGAATTAGCCGAGGCGTATGATATTTCGCGCAATCATTTGGTGAAAGTGGTGAATGAATTGGCGAATTTGGGTTATTTGCGAACGAGTCGCGGCAGGGGTGGTGGTATATTACTAGGGCATGCGGCGGAGGACATCATCATCGGTGACGTGGTGGAGGCAGTGGAACCAGGTTTTGACATGGCGGAGTGTTTCAGTTTGGGCACCAATCACTGTCGATTGACCCCTGTTTGCCGCTTGAAGGGGATCATGATCGAGGCGAAGACGGCATTTTTGCGTGAACTCAGCCGTCACACTTTAGCGGATGTGGTCGAACATCCCCAAGCCATCATAGACGCTTTGAAACTAGAGCCACTGGCTTCTGATTGAATAGAAAATTCCACCTATATGAACCCCACAGAAAACGATATGAAAATTGTTAGTTATCCATTGAATACCCATAGAGCAGCCACGGTGTTGGGCGTATTTTTAGCCTTAGCCTTAGCATCTGCACAGCGTCTGCGAGCGGTGGATGACTTTGAGTTCCCTCCGATCAGTTATTCGGACACCACGCCGCATGACCGTATCACTCAGTTACAGACGGATACTGATTCTGGGAAGTTGAAGTTCACCCAAAAAAGCGAGAAAGACTTTGTCGCGGCTTTGCTCAAAGAGCTGAAAATTCCCGCGTCGTCGCAGGCCTTGGTGTTTTCTAAAACGAGCCTGCAAACGGACATGATCAGCCCTGGTCAACCTCGTGCGATCTATTTTAATGAAGAGGTTTATTTTGGCTGGACTCGTCATCGTGATTTGGAGTTGATGGCGGCAGAGCCCAAGTTGGGGGTTACGTTTTACCTGATCAGTCGAGACCAAAAAACTTCCAAGCTTTCTTATGAACAGCATACGGATGAATGTTTTTCTTGTCACGCTGCTGGTCGCACGGGAGGGCGCCCAGGTATGGTGGTGAGGTCGGTGTTGGCTGATGCCAAGGGTTTTCCCATCTTTTCGGCGGGCAGTTATACCACGGACCAAAGCAGTCCGATCGCACAACGTTGGGGCGGTTGGTACGTGACGGGGCATCATGGAGAGCTGCGTCACATGGGCAATGCTATAGCGATCGAGGTGGATAAAGGCAATGGGGCGGAGATCGACCGAGAAGCTGGGGCGAATATGGATGAGCTGGATGAGTTTATTGATCCAACGGATTACCTGGTGCCAGACAGTGATATCGTAGCATTGATGGTATTGGAGCATCAGGTGGGTATGCACAACCGTTTGATCGAAGGTAACTACGTGGTGCGTAAAGCGGTCTATCGCGATCAGGAAATCAGCCGTGAGTTGGGTGAGAAGCGTGACGGCTTCAGTGATACGACTAAAAGAATCATCGACCATCAAGCGGAACGGATTTTGAATTATTTAC
The DNA here is from genome assembly GCA_021648365.1 of Verrucomicrobiales bacterium. Lineage (GTDB taxonomy): Bacteria > Verrucomicrobiota > Verrucomicrobiia > Verrucomicrobiales > DEV007 > JAADHD01. Next base: position 144 of record JAKISY010000138.1, on the reverse strand, counting down.
TGTTTGCAAACGAAGTGAAGCTGGAGGGAGGCGGGATCGACTCGGATTCGTCTTTTGTGGAGGACTTTCAGCATAATGCACAGCTTTCTAAAGACGGTCGATCGTTGAAGGACTTTCAGTTATTGAGCCGAATTTTCAAATACC